>JAJYGA010000168.1 GCA_021785255.1 Actinomycetes bacterium | reverse complement strand
GAACTCATTTCAGCAACCACAACCAAGTCCGGACTTAGCGTTCTTGCATCATATGACCAAAACTGGTACGAAAAAGGTGTCAAGATCTCAGATGCTGATTTTGAGGCAATCCCAATTGAGCGCCATGACTTTCACGGGGAATGGAACTACACTATCTTGCCCAAGGCTACTGTGTAAGTGCGTGAATCTCGCACATTATCTCGCGGCGGACCCTAAAGCGACTCAGTAAGAGTGCAGAGAGCGACACCATGGATAGACCAAAAGCCACCGTTATCTTCGTTCCCACCTTATGAGCTACCTGGGCGCTCAAAGGAGACACTACGAGGAGAGCTGCCGCTAGCGGCAGAAACAACGCCCCCGCTTTGAGTGGCGAGTATCCTCGAACAAACTGGAGATACTGAGTAAGTAAAAATGATGCACCACCAAGTACGAAAAAGGCAATAGCGATCGAAGAAGCCGCCATCGAAAACCTAGGATTTTCAAAGAAATACAACCTAAGCATCGGATGAGATGTCTTCGTCTCCCAAATAAGGAACGACACTAAAAGTACACCACCGACAAAGAAGCCAATAAGGATCACCGATGAGGTCCATCCCTTGGACGGAGCCTCTATGATCGCCCATAGAACTGTACCTAGACCCGCGATTGAAAGCAACGAACCTATGGGGTCTGGCCTGGGGATATTTACATCCTTTGAGTTAGGGACGATCCAAATAGCAGCGATAATACCAGCCAGAACGATAGGAGCATTTACTAAGAATACCGAACCCCACCAGAAGTGAGAGAGCAACCATCCTCCAGTGATAGGACCAAGAGCTATTCCCAGTCCCGAAGCACCCGACCAGATTGCAATCGCTTTAGCGCGCTCTTTTGGAATCGTAAATATATTGGTGATAATCGATAACGTAGCGGGCATAGCCATAGCGCCGCCTATTCCCATGAACCCTCTCGTCAGGATTAGGGTATCCGAGCTGCCAGAGAAAGCTGACGCTACGGAGCCAATCCCAAAAACAAACAGTCCAGTCATGAATATCCACTTCCGACCGAGCCTGTCGCCCAAGCTTCCACCTGTTAGCAGTAGTCCCGCAAATACGAGGGTATAGGAGTCTGCGATCCATTGGAGCTGTGAGGTCGTCGAGTGAAGGTCTCTGACCAAGGTCGGAAGAGCTACATTCAAAATTGTATTATCAAGGTTTAACATAATAAGCGTGACAGACAGGACAGCAAGCGCAGCCCACCTCAACCTTTGAACCCTATCGGCATCCAATTCGCACCTCAAGTACACGACTAGACAATGACTCTTAGCGGAGTCGAACAGCATTTACACAGTAACGATACATAACTGTTGAACAATCGGAGTATTCCGCGTGACTAGTACCACATCTCAAGACTCGTACCTCACGATGGGCTAAACTCCCGTACCAAGACTCTAGTAACTGAACTAACACGATCTCGATTAACTGTAAGGACGAAGAACAAGGAGTCGATCCAAGATGCAGACAGTAACTCGTTACATGCTTTACAAAGTTTTTGCATTAACGAAACACTCCCGTAACACGTACCGTCGAAAATAACTATTCGGGTCAAACGCTCCCTAGGCGTTTTCTGAACAGTTGAAACATTGGAGAGTAGATGAGTTATCAAGCGGAGTACATCTGGATCGACGGAACGAAACCTTCCCCAATAATGAGGAACAAGACTAAGATTTTAAAAGATGGTCAAGAACCTCCTATCTGGGGATTTGACGGTTCAAGCACCAATCAGGCGCCTGGAAGCAACTCTGACTGCGTACTCAAACCCGTATACACTACGCCAGATCCGATACGCAAAGGCGACAATATTCTGGTTCTTTGTGAAGTAGAACTCACCGACTACACTCCCCATCCTACAAATACTCGAAGCGCTTGTGTAGAGACGGCAGAACGCTTCCAAGCACATGAGCCACTGTTCGGCATCGAACAAGAGTACACCTTTATGCAAAATGGCCGACCTCTTGGATGGCCAGAAAATGGATTCCCTGCCCCACAGGGTCCCTACTACTGCGGGGTCGGTGGAGAAAAGATGGTCGGTCGCGAGATCGTCGAAGCCCACACATTAGCTTGCCTAGACGCAGGAATTGCAATTGAAGGAACGAATGCAGAGGTATTAATGGGTCAGTGGGAGTTCCAAATAGGAGTCTTACCTGCGCCCGAAATCGGCGACCAACTGTGGCTCGCTCGTTGGCTACTCTTTCGCGTAGCCGAAGAGTTCGGAGTATCGGTCTCTCTAGATCCAAAGCCAGTCGCTGGCGATTGGAACGGAACTGGAGCCCATACTAACTTCTCAACCAAGGCGATGAGAGAGAGCTACGATGCCATTATCGAAGGTTGCGAAGCACTAGGTAAAAATGCCGACGAACATATCGCCAACTATGGGCCGGGTATTGAGAGTCGATTAACTGGAGCTCACGAAACCGCAAGATATGATACCTTTAGTTACGGTGTGTCAGACCGTGGAGCTTCTGTACGTATACCCTGGGCAGTTGAAAAGGATCAAAAGGGATACCTTGAGGACCGTCGGCCCAACGCCAACATCGATCCTTATGTTGTTGCCAGACTTATGATCGAGACAATCTGTTCATACTCGACTGGCAAAAACGGCTAAATATAGATTCTCAAATAGAAGAGTTTGTGCCTTACGCAAGGCACAAACTCTTCTAAAACTTTCCGTTATACGTTGTACCTCCACCCTATGGCCTATAGGTTGTCAGACATGGCTAACGTCGATCACTACAGACTCTCCCCCTCTGATTTAGCTCCTGATTTCTGTCTCCAAGATAGCGAAGGATCGACTGTATGTCTCAGTGGCCTCAGAGGCAAACGAGTCGTACTATATTTCTATCCCAAAGATAACACCCCTGGATGCACTTCCCAAGCGTGCGAGTACAACGAGATCTACGAGAAACTTCGTTCTCTAGGCGTAGAACTCCTCGGCGTCTCTCCCGATTCCATCGACTCTCATCAGAAGTTCATGTCACAGTTTAACTTAACCTTCCGACTCCTTAGCGATCCCACAAAAGAAGTACTAGTAGCATATGGAGCCTACGGAGAAAAAAAGAACTATGGCAAGGTATACGAAGGTGTCATTAGATCATCCTTTGTAATTTCTCCAGATGGCAAAATCGAAGCTGCTTTCTACAACGTTAAAGCGAAGGGAAATGCGCAACGAGTACTCGACTACCTATTAGCCCATTGACAAAGTTAACTCTCCGATAGGTCATGTGTGACCTTACCTGCTAATATAGCCAACAGGTACGCTTTGAGGAGATAGAGATGCCAGAGGCTGTAATTGTTGCGACCGGTCGATCGGCCATAGGTCGAGCCTTCAAAGGTTCGCTCACAGACATCAGACCGGACGACTTGAGTGGATACATTCTTGCAGAGGTTCTAAATAAGATACCGCAGCTAGCGTGGTCTGAGATCGAAGACGTTATTTGGGGTGCAGCGATCCAGCACGGCGAGCAGTCTATGAACCTAGGGCGCAATGTCGCCGCGTTAGCGGGACTTCCAGACTCCGTTCCGGGTACAACTGTAAATCGTTTCTGTTCTTCCTCTTTACAGACCATTCGAATGGCATATCACGCAATCAAAGCTGGAGAGGGCGACGTCTTCGTAGCCGGAGGTGTTGAGAGTGTCTCTAGGACTAGCAAGTCACCTTTCAATCTAGAGGATCTTAATCCGCGATTTACAGACAAGTCAAGGGCAGACTTCATCAATGAGATGTACATACCAATGGGCCTGACAGCAGAGAATGTTGCAGAAAAATACGCAGTTAGCCGAAGAGAGATGGACGAGTACGCCGTCATCTCTCAACATCGAGCATCTGCCGCAGTTGAGAGCGGTTTCTTTAAAGACGAGATCATCCCATACGTCAAAGGCGATGGAACAGTAGTCGATAGGGACGATGGACCTCGACCAAACACAACGCTAGAGAAGTTGTCCGAGCTTCCTCCTGCGTTTAAGCCAGACGGGAAGGTTACTGCTGGTAATGCTTGCCCGCTAAACGACGGAGCTGCAGCTGTAGTTGTTATGAGCGAGAGTCGGGCTAAAGAACTTGAGATCAAACCTCTCGCACGAATAGTTTCGTCGGCTGTCACCGGCATCGCACCAGAGATAATGGGAGTTGGGCCCATTGAGGCTTGCAAGCTAGCACTAAAACGAGCCTCAATGACCATCAACGACGTCGACATTGTCGAGCTCAATGAGGCGTTTGCCGCCCAAGTAATTCCTGTGTGCACACAGGTCGGCATCAGCATTGAGAGGCAACTAAACCCACAAGGCGGAGCAATCGCTTTAGGGCATCCCTTTGGAATGACTGGAGCACGCATCATGACGACACTCTTACACGGTCTTGAAGTTCACGACAAGACAATTGGGCTTGAAACGATGTGCGTAGGCGGGGGAATGGGAATGGCAATGATCATTGAAAGGCTCAGATAGCTACCAGCTTGTCGTAGCATCTGCTACAGATTGAGTCCATCAAACATTAGGAGTCTTAATTGTCCGTCCATAAAACAGTGCCACCGTTGGAGCCCACCAACGAACACGGCAAGGTAAGTAACCCACCTCCCTCTACAGAAACCTATATAGTGTTCGTCCGCCACGCTAAGACCTCCACTACGGGAAAGATACTTCCAGGACGCGCCCCCGGATTGCATCTCTCAGATGAAGGTCAGATACAAGCACGAGAGGTCGCAAGCCTGCTTTGCACGTCATATCCTGATCCCGCCGCTATCTACATTTCGCCACTTGAGCGTGCGCAAGAGACAGCAAGACCCTACATCGAGTCACTGAAGACGCCATCGCCTGTCGTGGAGAGCTCCCCACTTATAGTAGAGTGCGACTTTGGTGAATGGACCGGGCGGGAGCTTAAAGAGCTTTACAAGCTTCCAGAGTGGGCGATCGTACAACATAATCCATCAAAGTTTAGATTTCCAAAGGGCGAGTCATTCGTAGAGATGCTCAAACGGATGACAGCATTCGTAGCTGAAGCGGAGAGACAGCATCCAAACGGTGTAGTCGTAGCGTTCTCACACGCAGACACGATCAAGGTCGCCGTTACCGACGCGCTAGGCATGCACCTAGATCAGTTCCAAAGAATCCAGATAGATACGGCTTCAGTCTCCGTAGTTGGCGTGACAAATGGTGTGCCCCGTCTAATATGCATGAACTCGGGAAGTGAGCTACCTAGAAAGGTCTCGACGGTTGGGACATAACTATGACTTTACAGAAGTAACGTTTCTCTCGGTAGGAACGGTTGGCGAACCAGGCAAGAGAGTATTTTACCTCTGGGCGGAGTACCTAGGAGAAAGGCTCGCATTAAAGATAGAAAAGACGCAAGTCATATCTTTAATTCAGTTCATAGCTCAACTGCTTGAGGACCTACCTAGACCCAAGGAACTCCCAACTCCTCCACCCATTCCACAGGACTTAGAGTACGACTTCATCGCTGGATCAATAGCTTTAGCATATGATGAACTTAGAGATCTCATTATCATTGAGATCGAAGAGGCTAGCGCCGCCGATGACGCTTCGACCGCTCTCATTGGAGTAAGTCGAGAACAAGCCGCCGCCCTTGCGATAGAAGGGACTCGTGCCGTCGAAGGCGGACGACCTCCATGCCCATTGTGCGGGTACCCGCTAGATCCGAATGGACACAGTTGCCCAAGAACCAACGGTCACAGAGCACCGAACCTTTAAAGCTCCAAATAGCAAAGTCGCTAAAGACAGAGTCTATAAGGGTCATTGGACGCATCGTCAATAGCTCAAACGCGACGCTGCTTGTAGAGGTGGGCTCAGAGGCGCTCAAGATGCAAGCTATATATAAACCCCTCGCCGGAGAACGCCCACTTTGGGACTTTCAGCCCGGCCTATACAAAAGAGAGATCGCTGCGTACCAACTCTCAGAGGCACTAGGGCTAGGCATAGTTCCTGTTACTGTTCAACGAGAGGATCTTCCTTACGGAGTCGGTTCACTTCAGCACTTTATCGATGCTGACTTCACCAAGACTTACTACGAGATCCTTGAAGAACAAAAACACCATCGTAAACTCATCGAAATAGCTGGCTTCGATATCTTAGCCAACAACTCCGATCGGAAAGGAGGTCATATTCTAATTGACAAACAGTGCGAGATATTCGCTATCGATAACGGCCTGTGTTTTCACGAAGAGTTCAAGCTACGAACTGTTATCTGGGAGTTCGGGAAGGCACGACTAAGCGATCAGTTCTTATCGTCATTACGTAGAACACGTAACGATCACTTCGACTTCTTGAACTCCTACCTCAGCTCTGGAGAGATTAACTCTCTTATCGCACGAGCAGATTTTTTACTAGAGGGAGAGTCGCTCTTAGATCTACCTGAAGATCAAAGACCCTACCCTTGGCCAATCATCTAAATCCAGCGATTCAACTCAGTCGTCGGTCGAGTTTCCACCGGTAACTTTACCACCTCTGAGTATCTCCCCAAGCGCTCCAGTTGTATCGTCAGTCGGGATCGCCGCTTTAAGTGCGGAACGGAGCTGGTTCAGACCAGAAAGTTTGTCGAGTACTGTACGAACCCGAGACCCTACTGATTGTACATCCTCGACAAAAACACCCACTTCAAAGTCGACTAACGCGAGCGCCCGATTTATCGCATTTACATCGCTACATGAAGTATCAAATATCACAATTGGATTCCGCGGATCATTGAGAGGCGCGTAAATCGCCGTAGACTCAGCCGACACCAGTAAAAAGGCAAGTATCGTTGGACGATCTCCATCCACTCGAAGACTCTCGTAGTCCGTGTGTGCTATCTTCAAAGGACTCTGTGATGGTACGTTTCGTCCAGCCATATTATGGGAATTCTGATTGGTACCTGGTAACATCCTCATCGACCCTCTCCCGACCAAGCCCTGACCCCACATGGACATTCCAAGCATCTCGCAAGCAAGAGGGAAACCCCCGCTTTCGAAGGCTCCTGCAAACCCGGAACCCCGTCTATCGCGTAACCCACCTTCCACCATTGACGCCATCAACACTCCGCCAAATCCCAGTGGGGCAGACGGCGTACCTCCGTGATCCTCAATAGCTTTGTGGGTGTGCTCGTACCATGTTTCGCCACCACTCGCTTTCCGTTCTACTGAGCGGCGTTGCTTAAAACCTATTCGAACATCTCCATAGTTTACGAGCGAATTTGCTAGATCTTTAAGCGGTGGAGTCGTTGCAGCCTCTAAAAGCACTGGAAAGATCGTAGAATCGATAGAGTTCAAGGCTACTACCTCGCCAGCTATACCATCTCTGAGAAGGTCAGACACGGTCCTAAGTTCTATTGGTCCTAAGCCAGGGAGAAGAGTGGAAAGGAAAGCTGACGTTCGCACAGAAGCCCCAGCAACCTTGGCCTGCAATGCTTTCAAGAGTTCGCCGGTTCTATTAGCAAAGCGTTCTAAACTTACGGGGTCATCTCCTTTCACCAAAAGTTTCAAATGGTATCCCGTCGCATCGCTCTCAACAGACTCCACAAAGGAGTAGAGCAGCTGTAAGGTCTCCCCCGAGTTAGGCATAGCTACTAAAGCGTCATCGTACAGAAAGACCTCGGATTCGCTGCCGTTTACGACTCCCTTAAACTTCTCGGCGTTACCTATGCCAACCAGCAACCGGGTCTCTTTCGCGTCCTGATGGCGCATCGCACTCAGGTCGGCGAGAAGCTGGGTACGCATTTGGCCAAGTCTTGACAGTTCCACCTTAGACCCATCACTTAGTTGTATGCTTATAGTAAAAAGATCTGGCTCGATTAACTCTTCGATAGAACGAGGTTGGATAGTGAAAGGTTGGCCAACGTTTGGTGCTACAACAAGTGCGCCAGCTGCGACTTTTACCGTCCCATCGCTTTCGTCTATTAAAGACCCTTTCAAATCAAAGATTTTATAGTGCACCAGGAACCCCTCCTTATTGATACAACAAATTGGCTCCCCTCTGGTCTCGTCCGATGCACAGCGCGTAACGACTCAAGTAGCGCTAGCACCACACTCCGGACAGAAGTTCGCGTCACCTAGTTTCGTACCACAGTTCGAACAGAACGTACTGTACGCACTTGGTGCCGCTAAGAGAGGATGGCCGCAGAACTTGCAAAACTTCCCTCCTCCTGCCTCTCTATTGCACTGAGGACATATGGCCGTTGATGCGTCGCTGTAGTTAATGTCTTCTGTCCAATCTTTTTGTTGGATCTTTGCCTGCAACTGTTCAACTTGAGCGGTGGACTGCATTGCTGCCATTTCCTGGTCGATCTTTGGCGCGCACTGGACACATAGTCCTCTTTCAGAGTTCCAGCAGACGTCCTGACATACCCATTGGCCACATCTATGACACTGTGCGAAGTGCCCTTTGACCGCTTCAACAGCGTTAGCTAGCGCCTTGTCCCAACCTTTCCCACGAGTACCACCTTTTAGCCATTGTGTGTCGAATCCTGCCTCTTCAATTCGAGTACCCACCGTACCTCCAAGGAGGCTCCCTCCAATAGCCATCATGCGGCCCACACTACCTACACTTCGTTGGAAAGGGGATTGGTACCCGTTACCACATCGCATACAAAAGAATTCAAATTGAAATCCATCTTGCGTAGAGTTATCTTGATAGTTATTCGTAAAAGCTATTTCTCCAGCCACTGCGGCTCCTTTGTCTATGAGTGATATAGTCCTTCAATCCGTTTTATCTATGGCACTTACATTGGTTATGATCGTCATCACCGATCCAAAAGCGTTATAGATCACTTCACTATCCTGCACTAGGACAAGCACCTGTTCCACTAGATCCAGAAGTGGACTGAGGAAGAATCGATGAAAGCGGTTGAACATCGGATGCCGATGGAGGCGTAATGGAGACCGGTTCTCCAAATTCAGAGAACGAAA
The DNA here is from genome assembly GCA_021785255.1 of Actinomycetes bacterium. Lineage (GTDB taxonomy): Bacteria > Actinomycetota > Acidimicrobiia > Acidimicrobiales > Acidimicrobiaceae > Ferrithrix. Next base: position 9,166 of record JAJYGA010000168.1, on the reverse strand, counting down.
AAGTTGCATTGATAACTTCATGCATACTCGCCGCACCAGAAGGTAAGGCAAGGTTCCAGACAAAAGCCACTTGGACTGCGCGGCCCTGACCGTCGATCCAGATCTTCATAGGGATAGTCGTTGTCCCAACGCAACGCATGGTGCCCACCAAGCTATTGGTACCTGCTTGTCCAACCTTTGAAAGATCAACTGTGACACTGTACCCTTTAGCGCTCACTCCATTTATCACCGAAGAACCAAGACTAGTCACAGTGCCGACACTGGATAAAAAGGAAAGCATCTGTGTTGGATCGGTCAAGACCCCAGTCACCGCACTCGAACCTGATTCATTAGAGATGTTTGCAGATAACCACGGCTTACTTACTCCAGGTACTCCAGTCATCAAATTAGAAGACATATAGTCTGTTCCGTTGTCAAGAATTGTCTGAAAGGACAGGGTATGTGACCCCGGAAGCGAAGAGGACTCTTGCATTTTGAAACTCGCGAGCCCGTTAGCGATGTCCTCATCACCACCACCACCGATGTTCACAGTTATGTTTTGTCCAGACGGAAGAGTCATAGTGCCGACTGACGAAATATCGAGATGAAGTGTCTTCACGCTCGTTGTGGACTTTGCGGCCAGTTGAACCTGCTTAAGTGGTGAGTTCGCTAGATGTAGAGTTGTAGCAGAACTCCCCGTGCCACTACCTGTCGTGTTAGATCCATTTGAAGGAGAGCTTGTCGCAGTTCCACATGCCGCTAGCATCAACCCTCCAATCACCGACGTTCGTGTTATTAGAAGTAGACGTCCTCTAATACTGTCGCAGTTGTAAGACTTCTTGATGTACGACATCTTCAGCCCTCCCACATTTATTAACGCAAGGTAAACTAGTGTGATTATAGATCATTTATTTTGCAAATATTAATATTTGCTGAAAAACTTTTTATGGTTGGGGTCGCTCTAAGTAGACAACAAATTATACGCCCTGAAATAAAGTGTGTAAAAGTCAAAATCCCATGTTGACTAGGACTTTTAAAACTTTATAGCTGTGCTATCTCGAAATTTCCACCTTGTCTCAGCTTACAAAAGACCAGAGCTATCTTTCTTTCGAGTACCGATTCATTTTTTCTGCCAAGGATGCTTACTCCTGACCTTTCGCGAGTTGCGGTAACGGGATCTGTAGAGATCGTTCCACAAAAACTCGATATCTCTAAACTCATCCAGCTAAGGAGTCAAGGATCTTCAGCTTTATCGTTGCTGGCAAGTCAGTTACGTTTACAGGACTAATCAAACTTGGACTGTCGTGAACGCACAACTGCTATAAAATCATCGACTTCCATTCACCTCCTTACCAGCCACTTCTAGGCTCAACTGTATTCACGCACACTAAGAGGTTCTCTGATAATGGAGACACCCATGAAGGCTGGGTGTCAAAGTGACCAAGAAGCTATACAACATTGTGATCGAAGATGTTCTGTTTCTTCGAAGTAAACCTGAAATTTTGATAAGTCTGTGTACTTCCAAGTCGGAACTTGTATCCAAACGCCTTGCAATTGTACCCACGCAGTGGTAACGTCACATAAAGAGCCTTATGGACGTTATTGCTTAAGCGTTTCAGCACTAAAGGCAAAGGGGGGAAATTTTGCAGTCTGACAAGGATCATGTGGCTAGTAGCTTAAACGCTTCACCAGATACCTCGAACGTAGTGGAGCCAACAAAACTTTCACCTCAGATAGAAGACGTAGCGAGGCAAGCAGGTGTATCCATAGCTACCGTCTCCTACGTAATAAACGGACGTGGACGAGTCTCACCGAAGACGCGGGCAAGGGTGCACAAAGTAATCGAGGAACTCAACTACACTCCAAGTGCTCGAGGACGGTCGTTGGCACTGGGCCATGCACAGACCGTAGGTTTATTAGCTGACCCGAACCTAGCAAGTTCTGATGGCTTTGCCCCCCTTGTGAGAACTCTCACTCTTTTATTACTAGAAAATGGTTATCACTTGCTTCTACTAGCAGGAGAGGTAGAAGGTGATCTCAAGTCACTCGAAGAAGCAGCAAACTCCGGCAGAGTTGATGGGGCTGTCGCTCTGGCACTATCTGGTGAAACACTTACGTGGTCTAGGACCATCCAGATACCTCTCGTTCTTATAGGATCAGTTTCATCTGGAAGCATCTCCATAGATACCGACCACCGAACAGCAGCGACACTTGCTGCTAGCCATCTGTGTGACTTAGGACATCAGAGAATAGCTCTAATAAAGTACCCATCGCCAACAGCAAAGATCTGGGAAAACGCCTGCAAAGATGTGATCGAGCGAGCCTCCGGAACACTCGTTTGCGTCATGGGTCCAAGAGATTTTCGAGGAGGTTATGAAGCCACAATGTCGCTGTTGTCGGGTATCGCCCGACCCACTGGACTAGTCATAATGGATGACTCTATGGCGGAAGGATCGTTAGCTGCAGCAACAAATCTTGGTATCGGAGTTCCAGAGCAGCTCTCCATAGTCGGGTATGGAGACAGTCATCACGCCTCACAAGCCATTCCTCCAATTACAACCATCTCTCCTCGCTGGGAAGATCTAGGAGAACAAGCGGGAAGATCCATGCTAAGAGCTCTCGCTGGAGAAGATCAAGTCGGAGCAACCGTCTCGCCCATACTGTTAGTTAGAGGCTCAACCGCGCCTGCAGGATCTTTTGCAACTCCAGATACCGCCTTAGATGAACTGGTAATCAAGTCTGGTCCCGCATTTACCGTATGGTCAGAAGAACTCGCAATAAGACCAGTCAGTGGTCGTCACGGAATATACATTGGAGATACACGGATAGTCTCACTTTACCAAGCGAGAGTTGACGGCAAGATTCTAATCCCGGACACCCTCTACTGCGGCAAAGACTACATTCGCGCAACCTACGTAGTAAAGACCCCAGCTTCAACTTTGCGAATAGCACGAAGTATCACAATTTTCCCAGATCATCTCGACGATCAATGGAGCTGGCAAAGTTGGGGACCAGCTTATCCGTGGTCTCTAGAGCTGTCGATCGCCTCTGACTTTCAAGATATATTCGCCATTCGCGGCATGAACCCTAGCGGGCAGGGATCGATTACAACGCACACAGAACACGGCTCCCAACACATAACGTACACTAGCAGGGACGGCGTTGAGAACCAAGTTACAGTGTCCGCAGATCGTCCCACAGATCAATCGTCCGAACTCGGCTGGAGATGGACAATACCCCCGCTTCCTCTGAGCGATACTTTGCACGTCACAGTAGCTTGGACCAATCCCGTAATCTCACTAGAACCTTCCCCAGAGATCCAGTGGCCAAGCATCGAAACCGCAAACGCGTCATGGAATCTCCTGCTTAAACAGTCACAGCAAGATATAGATATGCTAACGACCGCTTTCTCAGAGAGAGGCTTCGCTCCGATGGCGGGGCTTCCATGGTTCGGAACGTTATTTGGCCGAGATGCAATTATCACCGGACTTGAGACCCTTACCTTTGTACCAGAGCTTTCAATGGGAATAGCATACGCTCTTGCTCAACTTCAAGGAACCGAATTTCGGTCCAATACAGAAGAAGAACCGGGGAAGATCATTCACGAACTCCGCTTGGGAGAGATGGCACGATTGGGCGAGGTGCCCTTTGGAAGGTACTACGGGTCGGTAGATTCAACTCCTCTATTTGTCACTCTGGTTACAAAACTTTGGTTCCGCACAGCAGACCGAGAGTTTCTACGTGAGATGCTTCCAGTAGTCGACCGGGCTGTCGAGTGGATCCGAAGCCAACGAACCGTAACTGGATTATTTGAATTTCTTCCAAGTAACGGGGAAGGTCTTTTAATCCAATCCTGGAAAGACTCTTCCGACTCAATGGTATTTGCAGACGGAACCCATGGTGTACCTCCTCTAGCCGTCGCAGAGGTACAAGGATACGTATATCAGGCGTTCACATCGTTGGCCAAGTGCTACAGATCCATCGGACAACACGAAGAGGCTGACCTCTTAGAGTTCGAAGCCGAATCGGTTCAAAGAGCGTTCCACAAAGCATTTTGGTTGGAGGAGAGGGGATACTACGCCCTCGCAGTCGACGGGAAGGGCAGACAACTCGATTCACTGTCGTCTGACCCAGGTCAGTGTCTTTGGACGGGGATAGTTCCAAAACAGTTCCAAGAAAAGACGGCAAACGTTCTTTTGTCTCCCCCGCTATTTTCGGGCTGGGGAGTACGAACCCTTAGTTCAATCGACGCAGCCTATGACCCTTACAGCTACCACAGAGGCAGCGTATGGCCGCACGATACAGCACTCATCGTCTCTGCTCTTCGATCAAGCGGCCAGTTTCCAGGTACAGTTAAGTTAGCAAACGCCTTACTTGACGCTGGTGCCAGCTTCCCAAACTTCCGTCTTCCAGAGCTTTTCGCAGGAGAGGAAAGAGGAGTCGACGGTCCACTACCCTACCCTGGTGCATGTTCTCCTCAATCATGGGCGGCGGCTTCACCGTGGCTCGTTATGGCCACTTTATTCGGCATTGAGGTAGACGCAGTAGAGAAGCGAATATCGTTTAGTCCACTGCAAGGGAACGTCTCTGATACCATAAAGATCTCTCACCTCGCAGTTGGAGACTCCTATCTTGACCTTGAGTTCAATGGTACAACTGTTGACCACTCCGGCCTTCCAGAGGGATGGACACTGAACACAGATCCTCCCTAGATTTACGCCGTTCACCATCGGGTTTTTAGATGTAATTAGTTAGATACCTCCATAGGGGGAAAGGAGAGTAAAAAGTGAAAGTATTAGGCAATGTTCACCTATCAGCGAAGGGGGCTCTGTCACTCCTAAGTGCGCCTATCATCTTGGCCGCCTGTAGCAGTAGCTCTGCATCAACAGCTTCGCCACCATCAAACCAACCGGTAACGATAACTCTTTCAGGCTGGACTTCATCGCCTGTAGAGGCTCAACTTCTTACAAAAGACTTAGCCGGATTTAGTAAAAAATATCCTTATATACACGTGAATTATCGTCCGATATCAGGGTCAGGCAGCAACTACGAGTCCGTACTTCGGACAAGATTTGTCGCCGGAGATGCCCCAGATGTAATTTACGTCAACAACGGTGGAGAGTCGAGTACCTTTATGGCTAACAACGACCTGATTCCACTCAACTCATATATCAAAAGTACAAACTTTTCAATTAAGGATTTCTACTCTAGTTCGCTCTCGCTATTTGAAAAGGGAGGCAAAATCTACGGGATACCGAAAGACCAGTCACCGCTTGCCCTCTTTTACAATACCGCTATGTTTGCAAAAGCAGGTATAACCCACCCGCCTACTACATGGGCACAGTTGGCCGCAGACGCTAAGTTGCTCACTAACCCGTCACAACACGTCTACGGGCTCATCAATTCCGTTCAAGAGCCGCGCTGGGCGGAGTTTCTCTATCAGGCTGGTGGGGGCGTAATGAACTCATCTATGACTAAGTTCACCCTCACAAGCCCCGCATCCGTAAAGGGTTATACGTACTTCGTCGACCTCTACAAAAATGGTTATGCGACGGTTCCAACAACCGTAGGTGCTACTTGGGGAGGCCAGGCATTCGGTATGGGGAAAGCCGCTATGGTGCTCTCTGGAAACTGGCTAATCCCATTTCTCAATCAAACCTATCCAAGTATTCACTTCAACACGGCGGTTCTACCGAGCGGACCCGCAAATAACCTCTCCCTGACGTTCCCGGTCGCCTATGGGATAACCAAAGACTCCAAGCATCCAAACGCTGCCTGGAAGCTCGTATCATACCTCACGAGTCAATCGGGCATGACTAGATGGATGAAGCTCGGACTTGCCCTACCGACTCGCCAGTCTCTCGTCAGCCTTCCTTACTACAAGCAACACCCAGTGACTCAAGGGCTTTTGTCTCAGCTACCACACTCAATTGCCTGGACGTTCCCTCCAGGTTTCGTGCAGTTCTCCTCCACCACTATGGTGGATCAGACCACTCTTGCAATCGAAAACAAGGAGACGCCAAAACAAGCCTTGATCAATATGCAAAATGGTGGGCAGGCAATCCTAAGTTCGAATAACGGCTAACGAACGACTACATTTCATGACGACTCTTCAAACCCGTACTCCTACGCTAGCCCGGGAGGGTCAGCGTAGGAGTAAACCACGACTCTTTAGAAGCACAAGAGCACAAAACGAAGCCAGGATGGGCGTAGCTATGACACTCCCTGCTGTCTTGGTACTATTCCTTTTCACCCTTGGACCAGCCTTATACGCATTCTTTCTAAGTCTTTTTTCCTGGTCTCTCCTTAACAAAATGCACTATGTTGGACTCTCAAACTTCGCCTTCATCTTTGCCTCACACCTGTTTTGGACAGCTGTTTGGAACACTGCTTCGTTTGCCTTCATCGTTGTACCTACGCAAACTTTAGTAGCACTTTTCATAGCCGTTCTTCTAAATCAGAACCTTCCAGCACGCGGATTTCTCAGGCTCGCATTTTTCTTTCCTGCAGTAAGTTCGTCAGCCGTCATCTCAATAATTTTCATGTGGATCTATAACAAATTTGGAATCCTAAATGGTCTGCTGGCCGTCGTAGGGATCCACGGGCCGAACTGGTTAGCAAATCCCCTCTTTGCTCTGAAATCAATCATGATTATGAATATTTGGACAACCTCTGGATACTTCATGGTGGTCTTCTTGTCGGGGTTGCAAGCCATACCGCAGAACATCTACGACGCGGCAGAGATGGATGGTGCTAACTCTTGGCAACGATTCAGTAGGATTACCGTCCCGCTCTTGAAGCCAACCACATTTTTTGTCGTGATTATGGGGGTGATCGGAACTTTACAGATGTTCGATCAGTCTTTCATTCTTTCCGGAGGAACTGGCGGTCCACTGCACTCTACAACCACTCTCGTACTCCTTATCTATCAGTACATATTTAGCTACGGGAAAGTCGGCTACGGTGCGGCTGTCACGGTTATCCTATTCGCATTTACAATGATCGCCACATTGATCGTAAACAGGTGGCTCGGAAAGTCGATTGAGTACTAACTATGACCCAAAATAATACTCTCACCCGCAAAGCAGTCGTTTCCCGCATATCACGTTCTGTCTATTTCCTTATACTTATGGGCGGCGCACTAGTGATGTTCGTACCGTTTGCCTGGAGTCTTTCGACCTCTCTAAAACCACTTTCAGAGTCCCTCGCATACCCACCGGTATGGATACCTCACATCTTTGACTGGTCGAACTATGTAAAGATCTGGCATCTCGTTCCACTCGCACAATGGTTCGCAAATAGCGCTATTGCAGCAGTCGGAGTCACGCTGTGCAATTTAGTTTTTGACTCCATGGCTGGATACGCCCTAGCACGGTTGAATTTCAAGGGCAAAAGACTACTTTTCATCGGGGTTCTTGCAATGCTAATGGTTCCATTTCAAGCTGTTATGTTGCCCGTATACATAATCCTTCGATATCTCCATCTGCTCGACAACTACTATGGACTAATCGTTCCTCTTGCTGTGCAAGCCGTAGGTATATTTCTCATGAGACAAGCGTTTCTCAATCTTCCAAGCGACCTAGAGGACGCCGCGAGCATCGACGGAGCTGGGAGGTTTAGAACATTTTGGCAACTAAGCGTTCCGTTAGTAGTTCCGTCACTGCTAACCCTCGGGCTCATATCTTTTATGTTATCTTGGAACAACTTTCTTCTCCCGCTGCTCGTCGCTAATCGGCAGCACCTTTGGACCGTTCCTCTTGGCGTTGTGATGTTCCAACAAGAGTACTTCGTCAACTGGCCCTACTTGATGGCAGCTGCTGTAATGACCACGGTTCCAGTTGCCGTAATATTTCTAGTATTTCAGAAGTGGTTCGTTAGAGGAATTGCTACGACTGGATTTCGGTAAGGTCATGACCCGAGTCAACTTGCCGTCACATTGAGCCAGCCTCAGATGGAGGTGAGATGAGCAATAGATGCGACTCAGTTCGATTCATTAGGTTCGATGTTCTGTATATTGATACGTTCGTCATATGTCGCCAATTGAGTGTTTAATCGAAACCGTCCAGTAGACATAGCATTGCATTCAACTACAGCTTCATACAAGGAACCGTTGAATTGAATATTGACACGTATCTATAGGTGTACGCGCTGTCACAATGCCAGCATAAGGCTATGCTTCTTAGATTCGAGGTCTCTAATCATCGGTCAATCCTAGAACCCGTTGAACTATCAATGATCGCAGTCGACGAGGACAGAGCGTCAGTTCGGACAGTCAAATCACTTTCAGAGAGTACTCTTACAGTTGCGGGTATCTATGGACCTAACGCTTCAGGCAAGTCGAACGTTATTGAAGCTCTTGCATGGCTCTCGATAGCCATACGGAACTCGCTACGCACTTGGGATGAGTTTATCCCACGTGAACCATTTAAGTTCGATAGAGGTCCCAGTACGGCATCTACTTATGAGGTCGAGATGGCAGTTGACGGCGTACGTTACACTTACCGGATCGAAGTGAACGACTCAGAAGTCTTGTTCGAAGGACTGTATCACTACCCAGAGCGCCGGCGACGAACATTATACGAGCGAGAGGGCACGGAGGTCTGATTTCGACGAGGGCTTGGAGTATTGCCAGGTGTCAAAGAACTACTCACACCTACAACACTGGTACTTTCGGCCGCTATGAGATTTAACCATCCGGAGGTGAGGCCATTCGCTCGCTAATTTCATGATATTTCCCTATCGACTGACTTCTAATCATAGAGGTTTCCGAAACGCCATATTGGGCGCTCAGGCAACTGAAAGAATTTTTGAAGAGCAAGGACATTCAATGCAGCTGTCGCTATTCGAAGAACTCGGGCATGCTCCGATGACATCGCGAGAATCAGAACTGGCACTGTTGCGATTTGCCGATCTTGGTATCGATGATGTACGCATTAGCGAATTTGAACTAGATGAGTCTCAGGTGACTCGCCCAACACGTGTTTACTCACGCAAACAACTGAAACTGATACACCGGGTACTTGGTGAAGAACTAGCTTTTGATCTGGAAGAGGAATCAGCTGGGACCCAGATGTGGTTTTCACTGATTGGGCCTACGCTAAGCGCCTTAGGTAGCGGCTAAATCCTTATCTTTGACGAGATCGACAGTAGTCTTCATCCCAAACTATCGGCACGTCTTTTGGAATTA
>JAJYGA010000036.1 GCA_021785255.1 Actinomycetes bacterium | reverse complement strand
GTACGAAACGGGATGTGGAGACAGTGGCACTAAGCGCTGTAGCCGGTATGCAACATGGTCGAGGGGAGACTGGAAATGGGATCACCTGTCTATTCCAGCGTCACTCGTTTTCCTGGGAGAACGAAGATCGGAGCCTTTTGGCTCCACATATAACAGCATCACGGGTCTTTGTGCTTGACAGACACGGAGATCCGCTCATACCATACTCACCAGCACGAGCACGCAAGTTGCTGGAGGCAAAAAGAGCCAGAGTCCACTATATAGCTCCCTTTGTTATTCGTTTGATAGACACAGAAGCAGCCGACTCTGCTATCTGTGGTGTCGAGATCGGTATCGATTCAGGATCTAAAACTACCGGCATCTCAGTGTTCCGATCCTCACCTGATGGAAGAGTTGGACTCGTGTCTATTGAACTGCAACATCAAGGACAACATATACACAAGAAGCTACAACAACGCTCAGGTTATAGGCGTGATCGACGTACCTGCAACCTGCGATACTGTGAACCACGCTTCAACAACCGAACTAGGTCCAAGGGCTGGTTAGCTCCGAGTCTCAGACATCGAGTGGACTCCACTATGTCGATACTGAACAAGCTACGTAAGTGGACTCCCGTTATCGGAATCCATCAGGAGTTGGTGCGCTTTGATACACAAAAGCTCATCAACTCTGATATTAGCAAAGTGGAGTATCAACAAGGAGAGCTGGCGGGATATGAGGTTTGTGAGTACCTGCTCGCCAAGTTTGATCGTATCTGTGCTTATTGCGGAGCTAAAGATATGCCACTGAACATCGATCACATCCAAGCACGTTCTCATGGTGGAAGTTACCGAGTCTCAAATCTCGTACTGGCCTGTGTACCATGCAATCAGTCAAAGGGCAACCTCGACCTATGTGTGTGGTTAGGGTCCAGACTCTCATTTAAAAAAGCAACAGAACAGACAGAGAAGATCTTGGCCCGTGCCGGATCTCCACTCAAAGATGCAGCAGCTGTCAACTCCACCCGCTGGGCACTCTATCACGCTCTTCAAGTGACAGAGTTACCTGTCAGCGTAGGTACTGGCGGACGCATGAAATGGAACCGTCACCGCTTCCATGTAGTTAAGTCCCACTCACTCGACGCTATCTGTGTCGGTCAAGTAGATGGTGTAGTCTCTTACCCATCCAGCGTCACTGTGGCCAAGTGTTCAGGACAAAGGACCTATGCCAGAACCATCTCTGACAAAGCTGGGTTTCCTCGTATCACTCGCCCACGCATCAAGTGCGTACTGGGGTTCCAAACCGGCGACCTGGTACGGGCAGTGGTTCCATCTGGAAAGAAGGCGGGTACCTACATTGGCCGGGTAGCCATACGTACACAGGGACACTTCAACATCAACACGATACAGGGGACAGTGCAGGGCATAGGTGCAAAGTACTGCACACTCTCACAACGTGCCGACGGATTCAATTGGCTGAGCAAAATGGAAGAAGGAGCACATGCAACTAAGTAAGTCCGTATATCACAATGGTATGCGCCTATCCTTCCCCGCCCTAAAGGGTAGGGTCTCTAGGAGCGGATGATGGACCTATCACATAAAGAACTGGAGAACTTTATCTCATCTTTCGAGGTTCAGCAGGGGGATCACCGGTTCCTCGAGAACCTTGACCCAGCAGCCGTGCCCGTAAAAGTGTCTAAAGATGAAATAGAGATATTGATTACGGCCATAAAGTCTGAGATCGAACTGCTTCAAGCCAAGCTTTGGGCTCAGTCGAATGACTCGCTTTTAATTGTCCTTCAAGGACTAGACACTGCTGGTAAAGACTCAACCATAAGACGAGTCTTCGAAGGCGTCAATCCACAAGGCGTCTCAGTACATTCTTTCAAAGTTCCAACACCTGAGGAAAGCGCTCATGATTTCTTATGGCGAGCGCATAAAGTAACTCCCCAAGCAGGAATGATTGCTATCTTCAATCGCTCGTACTACGAAGATCTCTTAGTTCCTCACGTAACCGGCTCGATGTCAGCTTCTGCCTTGAAACGGCGCGTGCGGAGCATCTTGGAGTTCGAAGAACATCTAGTCACTAATAATGTCCATATTGTAAAGTTATTTCTCAATATTAGCGACAAAGAACAGGACGCAAGACTTCTTGAACGTCTGCATGCTCCTGATAAGAACTGGAAGTTCTCTTCATCAGATCTTGCGACGCGACGCAATCGCAAAGCTTACAAGACAGCATACATTAACACCGTTTCAGATACCTCGACAAAACTTGCACCGTGGTATGCAATACCTGCCGATCATCGATGGTACAGAGACTACATTGTGCTCATATTAGTTCTCAAGAAGATGAGAGAGATAGACCCTCATTTCCCGAGGATAAACAAAAAGACTATAGAAGAATTACGCGCTGAACTTGAGACTTTACAGTAAAGAAAACGCGTATATAACTGTATCATATTTATCAGTGATGCCTAAAGTTCTAACTTATCTTCAGCCGAGGTAATTCAAGACACACGAGCTATACATCACCCAAGAGACCATACTCATTAGAAATATACTTACGGAGGATCGACCATCAGCGAGCATAAGCAGCGTAAGTTGACTCGTTACCTAGATGGTAACGTCTTCCAACAGGACTTTCTGAATGAAGCAAGCACTTGGTTGAGTTTGCTACAAATTGGTGCGTCCATTATCTCTTTGATGACTATTTTCTTGGCTATTTACAACCAACAAATCCTCGCAATTTACGCTGAGATAGCGGCCTTCGTACTTTTTCTCGGGGTTGCCACGTTAGTTTTCAAACGCCTCATTCGCGTCTGGATGCTCCATGTCCAACTTGCAATCGGAACGATTCTCGTATCGTACGTTTTGTACAGATCAGACCGAACAGACCCAGCCATTTTGGTAGCCGTATTTTATGCTTGGATCGTTATATATGCTTTCAGCTTCATGCCTCCTCGCCATGCACTGCGCCATCTCGAGTTAGTATTGCTGGGGGCAGCAATCGCCTTTGGAACGGGAGCAGGAATCACATCTCCACTAGGTGACTGGTTGTTCATCTCTGGAAGTGCCATAGTCACAGCAGCTTTCACATTACGTCTGGTTACGCGCTTAGCAAACGTTTCCCACACCGATCAACTTACTGGCTTACCCAACCGTCGATACGTCGAGGATCGAGTCTGGCCACCCAACGCCACCTTTGGACTAGCGCTCATCGACTTAGATCGATTCAAAGAATTGAATGACACAGAGGGACACATCGCTGGAGATTACACCCTGAAACGCCTCGCCGACGAGTGGCGTCGAGAACTTAGGTCTGGTGACACCTTGGCAAGATGGGGTGGTGATGAGTTCTTACTGGTAATGCCGAACTCAACCACATCCGAACTGCAATCTGTTCTTGAGCGCCTTTTCGATGTGTGTCATCCTCTCTCTTTATCGGCTGGTTTTACGACTGCCACTCCGGAGACTCCCCTCGACGAACTTCTAAGGGCTTGCGACGAAGCCCTATACAAGGCCAAGGCACGTGCCGAGAATCTTTCAAAGGCCACGGCCATAATTAAGGTACCACGAATAGAAACATATTGATTAGGATTTTCACGGGAGACTACGTGCAGATCCAAAATCTTATCCGAGACGGTATTGAAGCGCTCTTTGTCATAGCCATTGGCGGCATGATCTGGTCTATCATCGCAAGAGTCCTCAGAGGTGGAGTTCCGGTGAACTTATGTCCAAATTGCTCAAGGCCAACTTCAAGAGCCTACCCTAAGTGTAGGCATTGTGGCAAGCCAATTCCATAGAGACGTATAACCAACATGCGAGCGCAAGTCCCCTGTTTTAGCTGTAGGTCGAGCGATGTGTATTTGTTCCTGTATTTCAGTTAACCACGTCAC
>JAJYGA010000069.1 GCA_021785255.1 Actinomycetes bacterium | reverse complement strand
CATGCTTTATATTGTAGATCGAGGGTGTGACAAGCTTAATTTCGGTGGCGATCAAGGTCGCTCGACCCCGCCCTTACAGACGGGGCTTGCGCTCCCATTGTGGTCAAGGAGTGTTACATAATTCATTCCCAAAGCAAAGTTTTCACTTTTGTTGGCATCCAGCTTGAGAACATGCACGCCAATGCATGCAGCGAGCACATCGCACAAGACCAGCCAAGATGCGAGTAAAACACTACAATCGCGAAGGTTACACATTGAATCGGTACAAATGTACTACTTCGCAGTGTGCCATGCTAAAGGAGCTGCAACAGGCGCCAACGAAGACGAAGTCCAGATGATCAGGTTCATGGGCGATTGGAACACATTTCCTACCCAGAACTCGCTAACAACAACAAAGGTCGGACCAGCAAAGTGCGCACATGAAGTGTCGATTGACAACAGACTAGATCGACGTGAGGAACAGCTCCATAAAACAGCACCAGAGCACCACAGGATATCATCGAACCTCACTCCTGGTGACAAGGCTTCTCTGGCATCCAGCTTGACTGAGTTAATCCCGTAGTACTGTCATTTCGCAACCTGTCGAAATGCTATGGCCTAGTAGTGCCACAGAATCCGGATCGATCGTCACGTAATATCTTAAAAACGTCAACTCCAACACAGATTGCTTGTTGTGTCATGCTTCAAGACTGTTCGACTCATCGGCGCGACAGTCGATCATAGTTGTCCATCATCTCTGCGACAACTTCCTTCTGTGCCTTGGGAAACGAACTCCTCCACTTCAAGGCCAGTGGCCTTATGGCGATCCCTCCACGGACATTAAAATCTCCCAATACACGTATAAAGACAGGATCGATCACCGCTGCAAGGTCTTCGGCAATCTTGTTCACACAATCTTCGTGAAAGGCTCCATAGTTCCTGAATGCTCCAAGATACAGCTTTAATGACTTGCTCTCCACACATCGGTCGCCAGGAACATAAGCAATATGTATTTGACCAAAGTCAGGTTGACCAGTGATAGGACAGACACTTGTAAACTCGAAGCATTCCAGGCCAACCACGAAGTATTCTCCTTGTCTTGGAGTTTTAAATGCTTCAAGGATTCCCCTGTCAGGAGAGTCAAAATGATAGCGTGTACCTCCGCTACCCAAATGTGTAAGGTTGTTTTCCACGGTAGTCCCTCTACTGGTTCTGCATTAACTTTATCTACCCTAGTTACAGCAATTCTCCCAGATGCAGTTTTGGACCTCTGTTTCATTCTCTGAACGACGACTGAAGCCCACACTTGGTTGTCGAGTTCACAGGCAGTTGATTTAGATTAACCCACACTATTATCTTTTTGTGTTCAAGAGTCTGCTGCCCATTTGGTCCATAAGGTTAAAGATGAATCGGAGCGCTTGGGATAACAAGAAGTTAAAGCTGCTTCTACCCATATCAGCGTTAGTTTTGTCAAGTTGTGGACTTACAGCTCCGCCAACTTTTCCATCAACAACAACGTCCGCTAGGCGGACTACCACTACTAAAGCCAAATCGACCACCACATCGCAGAGCTCGACGACTTCTTCAACGATTAATCTTTCCACTTCCACCACCGTAGATCCGGGCACCTTGCCCCAAACCACAGCGCAACCCTCCACATCGACCACGACGTTTCAACAGATGATGAAAGACCTATGGTTGGGAATAGTAAATGATGACATGGCCTACGCCACAAAGGCCTTTTTCCCCTTAGCAGCTTACCTGCAAGTGAAAGCGATATCAGATCCAGGACCCGACTACGCGTACCGTTTGATGGAACATTACACGATGGATATCGAGGCAGCCCACAACCTCATTTTTTCTCAGGGAAGCAACCCTAAGTTTCTCTACGTTGCAACTCCCAACGCAAATGCATCCTGGATTGTTCCTGGATACTGTTACAACAAACTTGGATATTGGCATTTGCCCGGCTCTAGACTCGTTTACTCAGTAAATGGAGTAGTTCACTCTATTGGAATCGAGTCCCTAATATCCTGGAGAGGTGTGTATTACGTGGTTCACCTAGGAGCGATCTCGCGCAGCGCAAATATTGGCTACGTTGATACTCCGTCATTAGGACAGGGTACATTTGGACCTCCTGGTGGATGTTAGTACTCAAGAAACTAGCAAGTATCACCGATTGACACCAAGATCACAAACTCGGGCTCTCCCTCCAAAAAGGCTTAACGAGTTCAGATAAATTTCACGTCTTAGAGTAGCTACCTAGATGTCACTGTGATAGAAATAACACATGGCTACAAAGATCAATGGAGTGCAAGGTTTAAAAGATATTGTCGGAAAGCACTTGGGATACAGCTCGTGGCATCTGATAACCCAAGGTCAGATAAACGCATTCGCCGAGGCTACAGGAGATCATCAATGGATCCACGTGGATCCCGAGAAGGCCAAAACTGGACCTTTTGGTAGAACAGTAGCTCACGGTTACCTCACGTTATCATTAATACCTGTCTTGCTACCTGAGCTACTCGTAGTGAGCGGAGTAACAATGGGGGTGAACTACGGAGCCAATAAAGTACGCTTTCCGGCACCTGTTCCGTCCGGTTCAAATGTGAGGTTAGGAGCAGTGATTACTTCAGTTACAGAGATTAGCGGTGGAGTGCAATCTGCTATAGACGTCACCATTGAGGTAGAAGGAAGCTCGAAACCTTCGCTGGCTGCGCAAGTACTATTCAACTACTATCTGTCACCCACTCCGCTCTAAAGGACGAAGCTTGTAAAGGCTCTATTTGATAGGACCGGGTGACCAGACCAAGACATCGTAGAGGAGGTGAACAGATGTCTTCGTTGCGTATAGGTCAAAAGACCAACCAGGGGATGCTTCCTCAGTCCCCTGCTCTTGAATCCACATCAAAAGACAAGCCCGGAGTAGGTACGAAACGGGATGTGGAGACAGTGGCACTAAGCGCTGTAGCCGGTATGCAACATGGTCGAGGGGAGACTGGAAATGGGATCACCTGTCTATTCCAGCCTCTTAAAAAGGCCTCATCCACAGGCCGCCCGAGCACAAACATTGTTCGATGGAGTAATTGGTTCAGATCGTAAAACAGGTGCGACACAGATCGAATGAATCGTATCGCGAAAGACACCTAAGCATTGCTCAGCGCACTCGTGTCAGCAACAGGAGACTGCAGCGGGAAATGACATGCGGCCTCATGTACTCCACCAAAACTCCGCAGAGGTGGTTCCACTTCAGCACATACATCCTGTGCGAAGATGCATCTCGTCCTAAACCTGCATCCTGATGGTGGATTCATCGCCGAAGGAAGTTCACCTTTTACGATACTTCTATCTTTTTTCCGTTCCAGCGTCGGATTTGCAATTGGCACAGCCGTCAAAAGGGCCGCCGTATAAGGGTGGGCTGCCCTTTCGTAAATATCAGTACCGGCGCCTATCTCAACGATCTTGCCAAGGTACATGACCGCAATCCGATCAGCAAGATACCGAACAACCGAAAGATCATGCGAGATCACCACGTAAGTCAAATCATGAACTCCCTGAAGATCCTTCATAAGGTTCAGTACTTGAGATCGAATCGATACGTCCAACGCTGACACCGGCTCATCAGCAACTATCAACTTCGGGTTAAGTGCTAGAGCTCTCGCCAACCCAATTCTTTGGCGCTGACCACCTGAGAACTCATGAGGATACCTCTCAAGTGCTTTGGCAGAAAGTCCTACCTCGCCCAAAAGTTGCACGACTCGTTCGGTTCGCTCTTCCTTAGAGCCAATTTTATTTATATCTAGGGGTTCACGAATAATCTGCTCAACGCGCATTCTTGGATCCAAAGAAGCGTAAGGATCTTGAAACATCAGTTGGAGATCCCGACGTTTTGCTCGTAACTCACCTCTTTTCAGCTTAGTCATGTCTTCG
>JAJYGA010000166.1 GCA_021785255.1 Actinomycetes bacterium | reverse complement strand
ACCGGAACCTCAGCACCGAGAGATGAAATGGAGTTGGTCGGAATAAAGTCGGATGATAATACTGGGTGGTACTGCAAAGAGCTACAAGGTTTAGTTGAAATCAAAACCTGCCCGGCTATGACTAGGTCCATTTCTCTATAGTTAGTTCAACTCGATCGGACCTAGTAAACAGCAGCAGAATCGCGCCAAGGAAAACGGGTATCAAACAATCTAACCTCCGAAAAGGACAGGTCTATAAGGTATCAATTAACGGTCTCAAAATCCTTAGAACCGTCTATCGACACACATTACCTAGCTAAATACCTTATCCTCGGCTAATGCATGGAAGTCCACACTATACAAGGCTCCACTTTCCACAGTATTCATTACCTACTAAGACACCAAAGATCGTTGCGACGATATTCGAGTTGGATGAGAGTAGATGTTAAACGACTTCTCTCGCAGGAATCCGACGAGAGTGATTCCCTTCTCAGTTGCTAAATCAATAGCCAGAGAAGTAGGTGCCGAAACAGAGGCCACTACTCCTACTCGAGCAACCAATGCTTTTTGTAAGATCTCAAAGCCTGCCCTTCCAGATACCACCATCACGGACACCTTTGACAGCTCTCCATTGAGTAGAAGGTACCCAACCGCCTTATCCACAGCGTTATGTCTACCCACATCCTCCTTAACCGTTAGCCTCCGACCCTCAAGGTCAAACATACCAGCTGCGTGTACACCTCCCGTAGCATCAAAGTATCTCTGCTCACTCCTCATCGCATCGACCAAAGAGAGAAGGTAACTGGCATCAATGCTATATTCAGCCACAACTCCTTCCCTCTTGGTAAATCGATCGTCAAGACTACTTTTCCCGCATACACCACATGCGCTGCTTGCAATCATGGTTCTTTCTAACGATTCCACCTCCCGTCTTACCGTACGGAGGTGAGCAACTATGACGTTATAGTCTTGGCCATCGGGACCATTGCAGCTGTACCGCAATTCAGCGATGTCCTCACGATCTGTGATGAATCCCTCAGCATATAGTAGGCCAGCCACCAGCTCAAAATCGTTTCCCGGAGTTCGCATGGTCACACTAAATAGCGAGACACAGCCTCCTTGAGAGATGTGAATCTCCAAGGGTTCTTCCCCAACCACGTCATCAAATCGCTGAGAAAAACTTTTCTCAAAGACCCTCACTAATCGCTTGGACTTAGGTCCCGATCTACCATTAAACATGAGAGCCTTCGTCCGGCTCTGTTCGGCCAAGCTCATGGAGCAGCTCTACGAGCAAGAAGACTCCTCTTCTAACCTCGGCTGAACTTAGTCGCCTCAATATCGACAGATAGGAAGGACTATTTGCACCCACGCCTACACGTGTCTTACCCAACAACAGACAGAGCATTCTATCAACCTTCGATGCATCGATTTTCCCAACGGCAGTCAGTAAAAGTGCTACGTTTCCTACCTTCTCCCGTCCAGAGTCAGTGTCAGCTCGCTCCAAGAGGTACGAGATGGGTGCTGAAGCATTCTCCAAAATAAGTTGAACCTTATCTAAGGTTCCTCGCTTGGAAAGTTCTTCTAATAAGGCTGCAGCTTTCGTTCTTCCACTTGGCTCACTTAAGTACGACTTAACTTCGTATTCCAACGCCTTTGCCACTACTACCACTCTCTCTTTCGTCTTGCCGGCGGATCCACATAGTCGTCACGCAACCACTTACGTTCCACCATTACACCGAAGCTTGGCGTACGCCTTCCATAGCGAAAGTTATTCCTTGGTAGTGGCGATCGACCTTCTTTCTCAACTACTTCCAACTTTACAGCTAGCTCTTTATAAGCAGGCGTATGAGTTGCCAAGTCAGTACTTGATGATGTCAGAATATTGATAGCATCCTCATTCGAAGAGCTGTTCATCGGCATATATAGTTGATTGTTCGTTACGCGATCGGTGACTATCGCTCGGACCTTCACCGATCCTCGCCGAGATATAAGTCGCACTAAAGTTCCGTCTTTTATTCCTCGTTCCTCAGCAAGTTTGACTGGCACTTCAACAAATGTAGATGGAGTGCGGTCTTTGATACCTTGGGTCTTATAAGTCATATTACCTTCGTGAAAGTGTTCTAAAAGACGCCCATTGTTCAAGTGGAGATCGTACTCCGAGTCAGGCTCCTCACTAACGCCTCCATAGACAAGGGGCCAGAGCCGTGCCTTCTTGTCCTCAAATCCAAATCCATCTAAAAAAAGTGTCGGTGTATCGCTACCGTCAGCGGAAACTGGCCACTGCAATGAGCTAAATCCCTCTAATCGATCGTAGCTCACACCTGCAAAGAGTGGGGTAACCCTAGCAGCTTCATCCATCACCTCTCCCGGATTTTTATAGCACCACCGTGCTGACAAAGCGTTAGCTAAGTCGCAGATAATACGCCAATCCGGTCGACTCTGCTCCAACGGAGGAAACACCTCGTTTATTTTCTGGATCCTTCTTTCCGTGTTAGTGAAGGTACCTTCCTTCTCTAATGACGGAGACGCGGGTAAGATCACATCCGCATATGCAGCGGTACTAGAGAAAAAAATATCTTGCACCACAAACAAGTCAAGTTTCTCAAAGGCCCCGCGCACATACGATGCGTTGGAGTCGACGAGTCCCATATCTTCTCCGATTAAATAGAGTCCTCGCAATGACCCTTGATAGATAGCATCGACCATCTCATGATTGTCAAGTCCCTTTGACGTCGGCAGGATCACACCCCACTCGTTCTCAAAACGCTCCCTAGCACCTTGGTCTTCAACAGACTGATACCCCGAAAGGTTGTCAGGCATTGAACCGAAGTCTGAAGCTCCTTGAACGTTGTTGTGACCTCTAAGAGGATAAGCCCCGCACCCTGGTTTCCCATAGTTACCCGTTAACAAAAGCAGATTAGAAATAGCCGTTGAAGTATCAGAGCCTCTTTGATGTTGAGTCACCCCCATGGCCCAGAGCACCGCCATAGACGTAGCCGACGCGACCATCTCTGCTAGCTCGATAATGACCTCTTTATCGAGCTCACATACTACACTTGCGTACTCAAGGGTAAACGGAACTAAAGATGTTAGGTAATCTTGTACCTGAATCGTCTTCTCGGAAACAAACCTCTTATCATACCGCTCAGAATCGACTAGGTACTTTGCGACCGCACTTAGAAGAACTAGATCGGTGCCGGGCCGTGGCGAAATAAATAGATCAGCGCGCTCCGCCATCTCATGTTTTCTAAGATCAACTACTACAAGCTTTTGACCATCAAGCTTCTGGGCCCGCTTCACTCTCGTGGCGATGACTGGGTGGCTCTCTGCGGTATTTGAACCAATTATAAGAACCAGTTCTGCCTTCGCAATATCAGTAATCGATCCGGAGTCACCTCCTACACCAACGGTTCGGACGAGGCCCATAGTGGCAGGGGATTGGCAGTAACGTGAACAGTTGTCAACGTTGTTTGTACCCACGACGGCTCGCGCCAATTTCTGCATTAAAAAACTCTCTTCGTTCGTGCACTTAGACGAAGATATAAAGCCGAGTGAGTCCGGCCCCGACTCGGACTTTATCTCACCTATTCGTCTAGCAAGAAAAGCTAACGCCTCGTCCCACGACGTTTCCTGAAACCGATCTCCCACTCTTATAAGAGGAGTCGTTAGCCTCTCCGCAGAGTTCACGTAATCCCAACCGAACTTGCCCTTCACACAAGTTGAGATCTGGTTCGCAGGACTCTCCATAGTTGGTTCAACCTTTAAGATCTTTCGATTTTTCGTCCAGATCTCAAAGGAGCAGCCAACTCCACAGTAGGTACAGACCGTTTTTGTCTTTGTTATCTGCTCTTTACGTAACTTCGACTCAGCCTCAGAGATCGAAAGTATCGTTGTAAGTCCTATAGCCGGCTCTAGTGATTTTGTAAGAGAGATTAGGGGTCGTTTAATTTCCTCCGCCATGTTCGTAAAAAGGCCAGCCTCTTTGAGCATCGACTTCTCCATCAGTGCGTTGCACGGGCAGACGGTAACGCAGTGTCCACAACCTACACAACTTGAAGTTCCGGCATCTACTCCCCCATCCCACAAAACCCTTGGTTGGGGTAGAGACCAGTCTATGCTAAGTGTCTCATTGACTTGGAGGTTTTGACATGCTTCCACGCAGCGTCCACAAAGAATGCACTGATCCGGATCATAGCGGTAAAACGGGTGAGAAGCATCGATACTATAACCTTTACTCCTGTGTGGGTAGATCTGTTCGGTTATACCCATCGCTGAAAAGGTGTTATGTACTATGCAGTTACCGTTGTTGTTCTCACAGATAGTGCAGTAAAGATCATGATTCTCAAGGATACGCTGCATTCCTTCTTGTCTGGACGACTCTGCTAGTGACGTACTAATACTTACGTATTCCAAGCCTTGTACTTTGTAGTCGCACGCTCTTTTGAGTTTCGAATTTACCTCAACAAAACATGTGTCACAGGTCTTGATTGGACCCAACAAGTCGTTATAACAGATACTTGGAAAATCGATGTCGTGCTTCCTCAATACATCAATGAGTACTTCGCCGACTCTAGCCTCTAACTCCTTGTCCTCAACGGTAATCTTTGTAGCCACATACACAGTAGATCTCCTATTCAAGTTAGACGATCTCTTTGAAAGAGTCAAAGACTCCTAATTTGAATTTAGCCGCTCAAAAGGACATATCTCTAGAAATGTCAACAGAGAGATCCGCTAGGTATGAAATAACGATGTATACTCCGACGGAGTATCTACATCCAAGAACGCATCTGGAACTAAATTAGGCTCCAAATCGACGTCGAGATAGACCACGTCGTCCGTTGCTTCATAGAGTTCAGACCACTTAGAACTTCGAAACTCCTTTTTTCCAAGGACTCGGTTAACTCCGGAAGCAGAGATAAAGCTGCAGCTGTACTGAGCTCGACCTGACACGACTGGCACGACTGTGCATCCTCCAGATAGAACGACTAACGACTTCAAAGCATCAGAGTCAATCGAAGCAAGGTCGCAAGCTAACACAAAAATTCCATCAAACAATCGTTTTGAAGTTATAGCTCGAAGACCCGCAACACTAGCCGCCAAGGGACCTTCGTGTATACTTCTATCTGCAACGTAGTCATGTCCAGAGTAGTTTCCCCCAACTTCGACTACATAACTTGCAACAAGAGAAGCCGCCTGCGATACGATCTCGATCATCATCTTCCCAGACGGTGTTCGGAGCAACGCTTTATCTTGTCCCATGCGAGAACTACGGCCACCACTTAATATAACCGCGCCGAAGTCGCCACTCCTTGGCGATCTCATTTTAGCTAAGCTGGCCATCAACAACTCTAGAGACAATCTCCAAAGCATCATTGGGGGAGATTCCAGCCTTGGCAGAAAGCCAGCAGACAATAGGAGCCATTTTTCTCTCACTAGAGTGTGCCGCAACCGAAGCAATCGTTAACACCGTCGAGATGTCATCATCGCTAGGTGAAACTGTTCCAAAAGCCTGCGCTACCTTACTCAAAAACTCTTCAGATTCCATCTGCCTAATCGTATCTTTTACGACACAGAACTCTACCGATTTTTAGGGAATTGGCCTAAGTGAGTTCCTTTGCAAGATATACTACCATGATGGCTTCCCTTACTCATTGAGTTAGCACACTCTCAAAGTCAAGTATCGACTCAGGTCATCTCTTCCCTGCTTCACGAAGAAGAGCAATTCAAACCTTAAGACCCTTCAAACATCACGAGAACCACAGTGCAAAAATCGTTAAGTAAAGAGACGCGTTCGCTGTTGACTGCACGCGCACTTTCAATGGTCGGCTCCAGTGCGCTACCGATCGCCTTCACCTTTGCTATCCTAAAAAGCGGTGGTGACGCTCTTCAAGTCGGAGTAGTCCTTGGACTTGCCGACCTACCGTTTGTGCTATTACTACTCGTAGGTGGTGTCATCGCCGACCGTCACGAACGACGCTTCATCGCCCTATTTTCAGACATTGTTAGAGCAACCGTCGCTCTCGTATCCGCATCTATGATTCTCCTGCATCTAAATACCGTTGTGAACCTATCTGTCTTAGCTGTTGTTTGGGGGTCCGCACGAGCGTTTTTCGTTCCGACCGTAACTGGACTTATTCCTGAGATAACACCGGTCGATCAGCTCCACAGAATCAACAGCTTGGTAGGAGCTTCCGTCTCTTTAGGTACTTTAATTGGACCCGCCATTGGCGGCCTAGTCGTTGCTACTATTGGTCCAGGCGAGGGGGCTCTTTTTGCAACCTTGGCATATATCGGGTCATCGATCTATCTCTCACGAATTCATCCATCTGATCTACCTGAGAACGAGTTCGTCTCACCTATCTCCAGGGGGTCATTCCTCAGTGAGATAAAGGGCGGCTACAAAGCTGTCCGCTCGAAATCATGGGCATTTTGGACGATCGTAGTCTTTGGAGTCATGCACTTAACCACGTTTGGTCCCCTGTTTGTCGTTGGTCCGGTAATCGCCGCTCACTCTCTAGGTGGTGCCGCAGCTTGGGGATACATAGTCGCCGCTGACGGTGGTGGAGCGATCTTTGGATCACTTATCGCCATGAGACGTCCACCGCAACGACCTTTATATATAGCTAGCATACTTATGCTTCTAGGTGTCCCAAGTCTCATACTGCTCGCCCTCCATGTAGATCTGCTCGTCATTCTTGGGAGCTTCGCTATCTTTGGAGTCGCTACAGGATACTTTGGGTCAGTATGGGACACTCTCCTACAGAAAAGCTATCCCATAGATCAAATCTCAAAAGTCAGCTCTTATGACTACATGGGCTCTACATCACTTCTTCCTCTGGGTGAGGCACTTGGCGGTGGAGTCGCAGGGGCTATAGGTAACTCCATGGTTCTTATAATCGGTGGAGTCGCACTTTTTCTTCTTTCGCTAACCCTAATTCTTATGCCTTCGGCACGAAACGCGCGACCACCCCATCCTGGTGATATTGCATAATTTCATCACATTAGCTAGTTTTTTATAGAGACTCCGTCACCTAAGTGGATGAAAATACGTACTCGTTGGGTATATACTTCAATACGTCTAGGAGATTTCTAGCTGATAGCCAAAGTAAGGCGGCCTCTAAGAATAACTCAAGGAGGATATGGGTCGCGTGCTGTAAAGCTATCCTGGGCACCAACAAACTATGACAACATCTGGGTATTCTTTGCTTGATGATTTTCAGCGCCAGTTTCTATATTCCCTTATTAGGAAAATAGCGGCTGCAGCGCTAGCAGCTGCTGTGTTCTTTGCAGGGATCTCTTATCTGAACACAAAAGTATCATCCGCATCGCCGAGTAAGTCCACATTGCAGCAAGAAGCTGACCAGCTCTCCACCAATATACTGGCTCAAAGCTCACAGCTTCACCAACTCGTTGTCGAACAAGCCACGGTACAGGAGAACTTCTCTCAGGCTGAACAAGCCGTCGCGCAATCGCAGGCTCTTCTAGGTTCCGACGAGGCAACGTTAAAAACGGCCGAAAGCAAGCTGTCTACCGCTGCAGTAAATGAGTTCGTAGATCAGATCGGGACTCAGAACACTGAAAGCTACTTCAGTTCATCAATCCAAAACGCACTCTTGAAATCAGACTTTGCAAGCGTGGCTACCATGAACATATCTGACTATCTAATGCAGGTCAAGGTGGACCAGTCGCAGGTACAGACTGCTCAGACTGTTCTTCAATCAAATCTCTCTCAAGCGCAAAGCGCCTTGAATGCCGTAGATGCAAACAAATCTTACATCGTCTCCGAGATAGCTAGCGAACAAAGCACTCTCTCTTCCATCAAAGGCCAGATAGAGAGCCTCGTTCAACAAGCGCTGCAAGCACAGCTTGCACAGGAAGCTGCACTGAAAAAGGTGACTTCACAGCACAGTTCATCAGGTCAAGGACTACCTAGTGTGAGCGGAATCAAAAGTGTGATAGCGGCCGCTGGCGTTGGAAGTGGGTGGGGTTCAGTTCCGGCTCCCCTAGACAGCGCAACCTTGGCAGCGCTTCGAGGATGCGAGTCCGGAGGAAACTATCAAGACAACACTGGAAACGGGTACTACGGAGCCTATCAGTTCTCACTATCTACCTGGCGGGCTCTTGGATTCGCAGGACTTCCAAATCAGTCTCCCCCTTCGGTTCAAGATCAGGCTGCGTCAATTCTGGAACAACGAGCTGGTTGGGGTCAATGGCCGGCATGCTCAATGATGTTAGGATTTATCTAACATAGCCAGATAAGACTTTGGATAAATAGCTCAATACCTACATATCAAAGGATATGCTCACCTTCTGTGACGATTATTGTTCCAAATCTACTCTCTAACATCACGTCAGAGTTCCCAGATCAAGAGATTGAGATATGGGACTATTCACCTGAATCTTTAAACGCTTCTACAGCAGACCGTTGTACTTTTTATGTCCCTACATATATGTCCGGGAAGCGACCAATCGAGGTCTCGAAAAAGATGCCAAACCTGGAGGTTATTCAACTATTAACCGCAGGAGTCGACGGAGTTAGCGCCCTTATAGATGAGAACGTCACTCTTTGTAACGCCAAGGGGGTGCATGACGCATCAACGGCCGAGCTTACCGTTGCATTGGCCCTCAATGCTCGCCGGGGTCTCGACAAGTTCCATAGAAATCAGCTCTCCCAACTTTGGAGTTCGATAAGCTATTCTTCACTCGCTGACTCAAAAGTTCTTATAGTTGGGTACGGTTCTATCGGTCACGCCGTAGAACAACGTCTTTTACCCTTTGAGGTAGAGATCACAAAAGTGACAAGAACAAAGCATGAAAACACATATCCCATGGAAGACCTGCCAAATCTTCTTGGTGATGCCGATATCGTAATTCTGCTAGTTCCTTTGACGACCGAGACTAGAGCCTTTTTCGACTACAAGATGTTTAGAGCCATGAAAGATGGAGCCATCCTTATCAATGTCGCACGAGGACAGGTAGTCAATACGGACGATCTCGTAGAAGCACTCAAAAGTCGCAACATCTTTGCTGCTTTAGACGTCGTCGACCCTGAGCCACTGCCGGCCGATCATGTACTTTGGCGACTCGACAACTGTATTATTACCCCTCACGTAGGTGGCAACAGCACGGCCTTTCTCCGTCGGGCTCACCAACTCGTAGTTAGTAACCTCAATCGGTACCTAAGAGGCGACGCTCTCTTAAACGTTATATCAGGAGAGTACTGATCCTAAGAACAAAGCGCCTACACGGTTGTGGACACTATTACTGTGCTAAGCCATCTCAAATATGAAAATACCGAGAAGACCAGACGCTGTCAAGGAATTTTGGAGTAAGGCACTCTTAGATAAGACTTAAGGATCAGAACTGTATCCGAACCAATCTTTACCGTCTAGAAGGACTAGTCAATCTATCTACAATCGCACCCTTTGGTCTACTGGCAATCAACACTCCATAGAGTCAACCTTTAGTTAGACTGGGTTCATGGCTACGATCGTAACAATATGTGGAACTAGTCTTTTAACCAATACAGCAAGAGTTAAGGGGTTCGACTTAGCCTCAATTGCAAGAAACGCTAACGTTGCCTCTATCGACAAAGTCCCAGCGGAAGATCGAGATAAGATAGTCGAACTACTATCCGATTTAGATACCTCATTGGAGTTCTCTTCATACTTTAAACTGTCCGCCGAAATAAACAGCCTCGGAGCCTACTATCGCAGTATCAACAGATCCCCTAAAGGCGATCGTCACATACTGATCTCAACGGACACTTGGTTGGGTTCACTAGCTGCGCAAAAGATCGCTACCGTCCTAAAACAGGTAGCCAAGGAAGACGATATCTTGATTAAAACCGTTCCTGGACTAAGGACCAATGACTCTAAAGAGTTTCGAGAGGGGTGTTCATCCTTACTAATTACACTATTCAACCTCCACTTGGAAGCATCCAACAAGCAAGAGTCTCTTGTCTTGAACCTCACTGGAGGATTTAAGTCAGTTTTAATGACCCTGCAAAGCTTTGCCATGTTGTACTCCATTCCATCTTTCAACCTCTTCGAGTTCAATCCAGAACTACTTTGGTTACCACAGCTACCGTTCAAGTTCGATCATCACGAGTTCGTTGTTAGTCATCTAAAGGAGTTTCGCCTCCTAACTACTGGCCTATTCCAAGGCGAGATCCCGCCAGCTCTCGACTTTGCGATATACTCCACCAACGACAACCAACACATGCTCTCAGAGTGGGGAGAACTGCTCTGGGCGACCGAACGAAGTTCTATCTATCGATCACAACTCTTCGAACCGCCCGTCGATCTAATGAAATTCGCTCCTGGATTTCAAAAACAGGCTGAGACGTTCGCTCGCGCGAGTGACAAACTTGAAGAGCTAAACAACAAGATTGACATCATTGCTAAGTTGATCGCTTCAAACAATACAAGCGAAGGACTTCATCTAGATGGAACAAAGATCA
The DNA here is from genome assembly GCA_021785255.1 of Actinomycetes bacterium. GTDB lineage: Bacteria > Actinomycetota > Acidimicrobiia > Acidimicrobiales > Acidimicrobiaceae > Ferrithrix. The sequence goes on along the minus strand of JAJYGA010000166.1, from coordinate 8,095 downwards.
AAAAATTAAAGGGTAGGACAACCGACGTTAGCACACACGAAATCTACGCATCCAACGACAACGCCACTCGAATTTACTGCCATAGAGACGGACTGCATTGGATACTTGACCGTTTGGGTAAACATCTATAGGTAGAACAAAATCTAAGTAAGCCTACTACCAAGATCTACCGTTCAGAGCGCACCAGTATAGCAGTGCCTTTTGCATCAAGAGACACCTTCGAACCTGGTGCAACAATATCTATATCGGCTGAACCTTGAATGACCGTAAAAGTAGACTCTTCTTTTTGCACCCTAATCCTAACGTTCGATCCCAAAAAGGTCACATCCGCTACTAAATACTCGCCTTCAAGGTCTCCTCTCACCGTTATAGCTTCGGGCCTCACAAGTATCTCTGCCCGGCTCCCACGAGCTGGTGTTCCAATCCCTCGAACATATGGAAAGTTGCCCACATTCGGGACGACCGCAACCTTATCGTCTAGAACCGTACCACAAAAGACATTAACGGTCCCAACAAAGTTTGCTACAAAGTCGGTCGAAGGCGACGAGTAAACCTCGGTAGGAGTACCAAACTGTTCTAAGTTACCGTCACTCATTACAGCCACTCGATCAGCTAGAGAAAGGGCCTCCTCTTGATCGTGAGTAACAAAAAAAGTTGTTATACCTACTTCTCGCTGGAGCTGCTTAATCTGTTCTCTAAGGTTAGCTCTTACCTTTGCGTCAAGAGCGGATAGTGGCTCATCTAATAAAAGCACCTCGGGCTTGATCGCCAACGCCCTCGCAAGAGCAACTCTTTGCTGTTGTCCACCGGACATCTGATGCGGATAACGATTCGCCTGCTCTATCAGTCCCACCATCTCAAGCATCTCATGCGCTCGTCTCCGTCGTTCAGCAGCTGAGAAACCTCTCACCTTAAGACCGAACTCTACATTAGCCGCAGAGGTCATGTTGGGAAACAGCGAATAGCTTTGAAACACCATGCCTATCGATCGCTTTGAAGCTGGTAACCTAGTTACGTCCTTGCCTCCAATAAATACTGCACCCGAGTCGATCTGTTCAAGGCCAGCAAGCGCGCGAAGTGCAGTTGTTTTTCCACATCCCGAAGGTCCGAGCATCACCACAAACTCTCCAGGTGAAGCCGCAAGGTCCAATTGAGCAAGAGCTCTAACTTCGCCGTAGGTCCTCGATACCTTAGATAGGCGAACTGATACTCCCTGTACTCCCTTGGCATCTGAAACGTTCGCACCATCTACTGACGTCTTTGAAGACTCCATCTCCATCACAATAACACAACCTCACTAAAGTAGGACTTAGTCACTCGCACTACTCTGCTAACTCGACCAGCTCAATAACGCTCTGAGAAGACATTAATACTCCTCCTCCACCACGACGACTCTTCTTACCCGCTCGCCGAGAAAATACAACAGTAACAATCGACAGGGGAATCCACGTAAACAACAGGGCGATCAACGAGAATGCAATCGCTTCAGAAGCCTGAGTTTGACCAATCTGAACAAGATACACAGCGAACGTCGTAAAACTCAGAAGGGACGCAACGGCAAACTCACCCAGACAGAATGCGAACGCCAACACAACTACGCCCAAGACGCCAGACTTCAAATTCGGTAGCAACACCCACCACAGTATCTTCCTAAAAGGAGCACCGAGAGACTGCCCGGCCTCGACGAGGGTCTTTATGTCTAGCGCTTGTACAGCAGAGTCGAGGGTTCGGTATGTGTATGGCAAGGCGAGTACCACGTACTCAAGAGCTAGTATCACTGGGGTACCCATAATAATGTTAGGCAATGAACCAAAACTTGTAATAACACCTAAAGTTATTACTACCGACGGTATCACCAGAGGAAGAAGCGACAGTGCTTCCATAACTCTTCGTATTCGGGGTGCCTTCCAATGTACCCAAACCGTAGTTGGTATAAGAATCGCGAGACTCAGAGCTACAGTACCGACACCGATCTTTACAGAAAGAAAGAGCGTCGACCAGAACTGCGGGTCTGAAAGAAGCTTGGAATACGCCGAAAAAGATAGACCGCTACTTGAACCAGTAAATGAAAAACGGGCAGAAGATATCACGGGAACTATAAAAAATAACCCAACTGCTCCGAGTACCACCCCTCGAAAAACTCTACCAACTCTCAGAACGTTAGAACCACCACCGCCACTTGAGTTTGCGGGTACTCCTATTACCGAAGCCATCTAGAAGCCCTTCTTTGAACGAAACCATACATTATGGCGGCGATAATGACGACACCGATCATTCCTGCGCCCAGTGCATTACCAAGGTGTGCATGTCCAACAAGAACGTTACCGGAGATCAGCGATCCAATTTGAATTGGCACGATCGGAATCGTTCCAGAAGTAAGAGCCGCTGCAGTAGCGTAAGCAGCGAACGAATCTGTGAAAAGAACCAAAAAGCCAGCTAACAGCGGTGGAGCTAACAGCGGTCCGCCGATATATCTCCAAAACTGCACACGAGTCGCTCCCAAGGAAGACGCCGCGTCGACCCACTCTTTACGAAGTGCATCAATCGGTGGGATCATGATCAAAACCATTAGCGGAATGAGAAAGTACTCATAAACAACTGTCAAGCCTAGAACTGAGTACAGCGAAAACCCATGGTTATATGGGTTATAACCAACCTTTGTCAATAGTTCCGTAACTAGTCCAAAGTTACCCAAGGTTGCCACAAAAGAGAAGGCCAAAGGTACGCCACCTGTGTTTGCGAACACTCCCGAACCGGCAGTCACTACGGCTCGAAGAGTCCTACCTGGAGACGCCACGATAGCCAGCGCCACTAGAAGTCCTACAACAGTGGATATCACGGCGGAGAATAGAGACAGCTGAATCGAATTTTTAAAGGACTCAAAGTATACACCTGAGAATCCTACCGAAAAGTTAGAGAGTGTGAAACTTCCATTGTCAGCTTTAAAAGCATCCACAACCACCGAAATCGCCGGTACCAAGAGAAAAATTCCGAGATAAGCAACAAAGGGTAAAACACCCATAAATCGCCGCCAGTTACCGTACCTTAAGAACCGAACAACTGACCAACTAGCACCTTCCTTTGGGGGTTCAGAGGTGCTAGCACCTTCGAACCCCCAATCGGACTCCCGGCTTTCACCTAGAGATGAGATAGACAATTAACTATCCTTGAGCATTTCCGACTGCATTTGCCCAGTCTGACGCCACCAAGGTCTCGGCTGTGTTTAATTCAGAAGCCGTTGGGAACTGTGGCGTACCCGACACAGGAGGAAGTGCAGAGAGATAAGACTTATTGACACTTCCAGAAGCCATCATCTCTGGCAAACGGACGGGGCGAGCAAATCCCTTCAACCAAAGATTCTGCCCAGTATTAGAGTACAAAAACTCCTCCCACAGGCGAGCGGCTGCCGGATCAGGAGCATACTTCGATATCGCTTGAGCATAGTAACCAGCTACCTGTCCATTCTTAGGAACGATTACCTTCCAGTTAATCTTGGGAGCCACCAACTTGCCATAAGCTACGTTTAGATAGTCCCAGTCGATATTAACCTTCACCTGGCCAGATTCGATCGCTGCTGGAGACGACTGAACCGGAATGTACACACCCATCTTGGCTAGGTTAGAAAAGTATGTAAGTCCTGGCTTGATATTCGAAAACGACCCTCCGTTAGCCAACGCAGCCGCATACACCGCGTTGAAAGCCGCTGCGGCGCCAACTGGATTTCCATCAAGAGCAACAGCACCTTTGAGAGCGGGATTCTCAAGACTCTTAAATCCTGTAATCGGAAAGTTTATCGCCGAGGCGTTGTAGCCGATAGAAATATACCCACCGTAGTCGTAGTACCAGTCTCCATTGGCTGCCTTTTCGTTTGCCGCTATGTCATTCCACGTTGCAACTTTATAGGGAGCTAACAACCCTCCAGTTGCGGCACTTTGCGCAAACGCTGGGCCAACGTCGATGACATCTGGAGCTCTCGATGAACTCTTCAGCTGCTTGATCGAGTTAATCTCCTCAGCAGAAGAGCCGTTAGGGTTAATGTCATTAATTTTTATACCATATTTGGCCTTGAAGGCCGACATGATCTCTCCGTAGTTAGCCCAGCCAGGCGGGAGAGCTGTAACGTTCAGGATACCTTCTTTCTTAGCTGCTGCAACCAACTGACTCATTCCGCCACACGCTGATAGAGAGTCACAGGTTGAGTAGTTCACTGACGATGAGCTAGAGGGCGCACTTGACGCAGTAGAACTACCGCATGCCGCCATAATAAGCGAACCAGCTGCTACTGCCGTAAATGGCAAAATTCTCTTCTTAAACTTGTTAGACTTCAACGACAACCTCCGCATTCGGTTCGTATAGAACCTTTTCAACAACATAGCACTGTGTAAACTCACAGATACGCGAATTGTACCCTACTTCTCAGAACCTACCAAGAAGTAACTAGATAGTAAATAATTGATACATCCGAGTAAACACAAGAAACACACAGGAAATGTTAATAAATCATCCAGATCGCAACCAAATACAACACCTAGATCAGAAAGTAACGCTTGTTCAGTGATTAAACAGTCACGTACCTTCGACCAAAATACGATCAACCATTTCACCGAACTTGCAAGACTCGTAGACGAAGATGCCTCGATCTACTTTAAGAGCGAGATATCCAACGCACTAAGTACTGCCGAAGCGCCTGGGCGATCACTACTTACCTACTACTTAGTCCTACGGGAAGTCTTAAGCCTCAAAGGAGTAGAGAATAGAGAATGGATCACAGCTGCCCTGGCAGAGGTGCTACTCCCAGACGTAAACAAAGAAACTATAGAGACAATCTTTAAAGATTTGCGTAAAGTAATTGCCAACTTAGTGAAAGATGTGGCACGCGAGCTCCATGCAAAATCTGAGCATTTTGAAGATCTAGAGATCTGGAGTTTCCCAGAACAGGGTCTACATACCCAAACTGCCGAGCAGACATCGTCTTCACAACGAAAGTACTTAGGAAGTTACTACACAACAAGCGTCATTACTTCTGAGTCTCTTAGCATGCTCGACCTTTCGAAGGTCAATTCGAAAAAAATCAGGGTATTAGACCCAGCCTGCGGCACCGGTAACTTTTTGGTCGCATTCTATAAAGTCGCTCGTCAACAGGGTTTGGACTCAAGTCAGGTAAAACACTCGCTTTACGGTATCGAAATCGACGAGGTAGCGGCAAGACTATGTCGCGCTCGGATTCTTCTTTTGGACCCCCATATCTTCATATCCACCCCCACCCAACTTGAGTCTCAGATCATCAACGCCGATGCCCTAGCTATTCTCCTTGACTACCGCATGACAACACAACAAACAGGAGGCATGGGAAATAATCCCACGAAACGTTGGAAACTACCTTTAGGCGACTTTTCTCACGTTATCGGAAATCCCCCTTTTATAAATCGAATTCGAGCCGCAAGCTCTGGTGGCAACAACAGTCTGAGCCTACTAACTCAAGAGACTAGACATCTCATACAGGCTGCCCCTTATACGGACATAAGTGCCATATTTTTAAATCTCGCTGCAGACATCGTTACAGATCGAGGATGGATAGTTATGGTACAACCCGTTTCGTTTCTAGCCGCTAGAGACTCGGAAGCCATAAGAGCTAGTCTCTTAAGTCAGACTCAACTAAGGGCCGCCATTTTTGATCATTCGAAAAGCTTTTCAGCTGTTGTAGATACGGTTACCTTAGTGTTTTACAAGGGGCCACCGAGCACCTACCATACAGTTACCATCAAAGCAATCTCCAAAACAGGTACCATACGCAAGGTAGTAACCACCTTATCTGTTGAGTCAAGATCCCTGTCGCAACTCGCCGCTATAGCAAGTGCCGTGCCTCTACCAATAGATCTCCACTTAGACCATACAAGCGATCGAAGATCTATCGAGGAGTTAGCATTCTCGACCGCTGACTTCAGAGATCAGTTCTACTACATAAAAGCGAATGTTACCGAAGAACTCGCACACGGCTCCCAAGATAATGAGTCTCTAAAGGTCATAACCGTAGGGTCCATCGAACCATCCAAAGTCCTTTGGGGAGAAAACTACGTGTTGATAGGGGGGAAAAAGTACCTCCGTCCAGTCCTGAGTAAGAAAGGATCGGATAATCCAAAGGTCCTCGAGTGGCTGGTAAAGAGATCCAGGGCCAAGGTGCTGGTAGCTACGCAAAGCGAAGTGATCGAATCGGTCGTTGACCTTTCCGCTCAGCTAATCGGATCCGTTCCAGTTATATCAGTAACACCGAAACGTCAAGATGACATCTTCGCGATACAGTCAATGCTATCCTCATCGGCTCTCTCGGCAGTTGCCATCGGTAGACACATTGGCTCTGGACTTTCTCACAAAGCTCTTAAACTCTCCGCCTCACAGATCGCCGCTCTACCGCTACCATCTAATCAAAGGCCATGGCAAAAAGCAGCGGAGATCCACAGTATCATCGTCGAACAAGGCATCACTAAGGTAGATGAGCTTCTAGAGATGCTAAAAGAAGCGGACACATACATGCAACAGGCTTATGCGTTGGACTCCCAAGAGCTGCACGCTTGGTGGTTCAGTCGAGTGACTCGTTACTTGAAAAGACACCTAAAGAGTTAGTTATCGAAACTAAACTTCTGTTTACTGTATCTTTGCCTCGCCGCAATCACCCCACGAACACCACCGAAGGGATTTTCTACGTCTCCCAAGTATCGCGGGATTACATGAATATGCACGTGGGGTACGCTTTGCCCAGCTACAGCTCCGTCGTTAATCCCCAAATTAAAACCATCCGCACCCGAGGACACAGCTTCACGCGCAACTTTAGCTGCTACCTGAAAGAGCTCTCCTACCAAAGTCGGAGTAAGCTCTAGTAGGCTTTCATAGTGAACTCTTGGAACAACCAATCGATGCCCTGGCGTTACTGGATTTAAGTCTTTTACAACCAAGATGTTTTCTCGATCACTCTCAGATAGTCTATAAAAGTCGCTCTTGCAGAATGGACAAGGGTCTATTCTCTCCAATTTGGTTTCCACGCCATTGAGTCCAAAATCGCTGAAACATCGGCCTCTGTAGTGGTTGGGTTTACAAAACAGAACCGCAAGATTTTCTCGCCACTATGCATACTAGGTAGGATAAATCCAACTTGATCTCTAAGCGCCGCCTTGGACCAGGCGTCGTACTCCGAAGCACTCCACCCCTTGCGCTTGAACATAACAACTGACAGCTCAGGATCCATGACAAGCTCTAAGTAGTCACGAGAAGAGATCTCCTTTGCAGTCCACTTTGCTAGATCAATCGAAGCCTGCACTGCCTTTTCATAGGCCTCTGTACCGTTTACAGCCAAAGAAAACCAAAATGGAAGACCCCGGGTTCTTCTCGTCAAGTGGTATGCGAATGAGGCAGGATTCCACTCAGGCATTGAGTTGATATCGTCTAAGTAGGCTGCCTCTTGGGTATGAGCCTTAGCAGCAAGGATTGGATCCCTATAGATAAGAGCCGCGCAGTCAAAGGGAGCAAAGAGCCACTTGTGGGGATCCACCACAAATGAGTCAGCCTCCTCTACTCCAATGTATAACGGTCTTTTTTCTTCGGATAAAAGTCCCGCTCCACCATAGGCTCCATCCACATGAAACCAAAGTCCATGTTCCTTAGCAAACTCCGCAGCGCCCCTAAGATCATCGACTATTCCCGCGTTCGTAGTTCCTGCCGTGGCCACCACTGCAAAGACTTGAGAACGCTCCTCTTCACTTAGGGCCTTCCATTTTGCATCCAAGTCACACTTGGTAAGACGACCTTGCTCATCACCTTCGGTAACAAAGACATCTACATCCATGACGTTCGCTGCAGATCTTATCGAGGAGTGTGCTTCTTGAGCACATATTATGCTCCAACGACTCGGACGACTACCCCTAGTAGCATACATGTGATGTCTCCCTGTATGCAGTCCAGAAAGGTTCCCCGCCGAACCACCCGAGACAAAAGTACCGCCGGATCCTTTTGGCATGCCGGCAAGCTCCGCCAACCAACTAAGAGCTTCGTTCTCAAGAAATACAGCTCCTGCTGCTTCTAACCAAGAAGTTCCGCATATTGA
>JAJYGA010000115.1 GCA_021785255.1 Actinomycetes bacterium | reverse complement strand
TAAGTAAGCGTACTCACGCAAGAATTTCTCTCAAATAAGCATGCTCACTTAGGGAGTACCTTGTATCTTATAAAGCTTTCACCAGTTCGACCATTATCTCGCCGGCCTCCGTTGGGTTTGCAGCCACTGTCACGCCTGCATCTTTGAGGGCCGCCATCTTTGCTTGTGCGCTACCTTGTGAACCCGAGACGATCGCACCGGCATGGCCCATCTTGCGACCCGGAGGAGCGGTAACACCAGCTATATAAGAGACAACCGGTTTGGTCACGTTCTCCTTTATAAACTCCGCCGCCTTCTCCTCTTCGGAACCACCAATCTCTCCTATCATGAGAACCGCTTTAGTCTCCGGATCTGCTTCAAATGCGGCCAGACAGTCGATAAAGTTGGTGCCCGGGACTGGATCTCCACCTATCCCCACACAAGTTGTTTGACCCACTCCTTTTTGAGATAGTTCATAAAGAGCCTGATATGTCAAGGTTCCAGATCTAGATACGATACCTACAGGTCCACCAGCCAAAGCAATGTCTCCTGAAGTTATCCCGATATTACATCTGCCTGGAGAAATAATCCCCGGACAGTTAGGACCGAGTAGCCTGGTTCCTGGAAAGTTCCTGCGGATAATGTTGTAGAACATCGCCTCATCTCGAGCTGGAATGAATTCAGTAATGCAAACAACGAAAGATATGCCCGCAGCAGCTGCTTCCAAGATGGCTTCTGGTGCAAACTTCGGCGGGACCGCTATGAACGAAGCGGATGCCCCTGTTGCAACTACAGCCTCTTCCACAGTATCGAAAACAGGTATTCCATCGACGTCAGAACCGCCTTTACCGGGAGTAACGCCACCAACTACCTTGGTACCGTAGTCGCGATTCCTCAGGCCATGAAAACGTCCTTGTGAACCTGTAAGACCTTGGACAATCACCTTAGTATTTTCGTCTACAAAGATAGCCACTATCGCTCCCCTCCCGCCAATGCGACGGCTTTCTTAGCCGCCTCAATCATGGTGGCTTCAACTTGGACTTTATCGCTACCGTGACTAAGCAATATCTCTCGTCCTTCTTGCGCGTGAGTTCCGTCGAGCCTAACGACAAGAGGCGACTGAATATCGACTCGTTGAAGAGCATCAACGATGCCTATTGCTACCTGGTCACAGCGCGTTATTCCTCCAAATACGTTTATCAGAACAGAACGAACGTTTTCGTCTGTGTTTATGACCTCAAGAGCAGCTGCCATCACATCGGCACCTGCACCACCCCCGAGATCCAAGAAGTTGGCTGCACTGCCACCGACTTGATTCACTACGTCAAGTGTTGACATTGCCAGTCCTGCGCCGTTGGCAATTATCCCTACAGATCCATCCAAGCCAATATAGGTAAGATGCTTCTCTTTTGCTAGTTTCTCCCGTCCATCAAGTTCTTGGGTAGCGCGAAACTCTTCCCACTCTGGATGTCTAAAGGCTGCGTTGTCGTCCAGTGTAACCTTGGCGTCCAAGGCATGCACTTTCCCGGAGGTAGTAAGGATCAAAGGGTTAATCTCGACAAGATCTGCGTCTCCATCAACGTAAGCGCGGTACAGTTTCAAAAGGACTTCTACCACGCCTTCTCTAGCCTGCAGGTCAACATCAGCGTCAGCCACAAGCTGACGAGCCTCATCCTCTGTAAGTCCGTCAATGGGATTTACGTGAAGCCTCTTGATCGCCTCGGGGTTGGATGCCGCTACCTCTTCAATCTCAACACCACCTTGAGAAGAGACCAAAATCAAATGATCCTTGGCGCCGCGATCTAGAGTTACTGAAACGTAGTACTCCTTTTCGATATCTGACGCGTGTTCAATCCAAACCCTTTTTACCAAGTGACCTTTGATGTCCATGCCTAAGATGGCCCGAGCTGCCGAGGAGGCCTCCTCTTCGGAGTTGACGAGCTTGATTCCTCCCGCCTTACCCCTTCCCCCCACTTGGACTTGAGCCTTTACTACAGCTGGGAAGCCTACCTTTTTGGCTACTTCTACAGCATCTTCAACTTTTTCAACAACCTCACCTTCAGAGGTCGGGATTCCGTAAGAGGAAAAAAACCTCTTACCCTGATACTCAAATAGATCCAACTATCTCCTTCTTTCTCGAGTTATCGAACTTAGCGCTTAACAATCGGTTGAAACAAAAACACCGCTACGACCTAGATCGCACCTCTCTCTCGTCCAGCTCATTTTCCAACCAAGTCGCAATCGAAGGGAGGGGGGAACCGGGAGTAAAAACCTCTTTAACCCCCACCTTTTTCAACTTGGCGATATCTCCCTCTGGGATTATTCCTCCAACGACGACAACAACATCGCCCAGATCCTCGGCAGCCAGGCCTTTCATAATTTTGGGCACAAGGGTTAAATGCGCCCCAGACAACAACGACAGACCCAAGGCGTCCGCGTCTTCTTGCACAACAGCTTGTACGATCTGTTCTGGTGTTTGATGAAGTCCAGTGTATATAACTTCAAAGCCAGCATCTCTAAGAGATCTCGCCACCACTTTGGCACCGCGATCATGCCCGTCAAGCCCAGGCTTCGCTACCACCACTCGATAAGGACGTTCCACAAGGGCAAATACTAATCACAATTTTGCACTAAGGCAACACGGAGGTGCGCGAACGTCACTTATTGGCAGCTTGAACAACTCTAAGGTTCTTTAGAACTATCCAAAATCAACTAAAGTGCTTTTCCAATTACCTTTAAGTTCGCATACAAAGCCAAAAGACGTTTCTCACCGACTTCTTGGAAGTTGACGACTACCTCTGCCTTCTCTCCTGAGCCGATACGATCCAGAACTAACCCTTCTCCCCACTTTTGATGAAATACAATTTCACCAGGGCGTGCTTGTGAGATATTATCTTCAAAACCCTTTGATCGACCTTGGAAATGCCCTCCTTTTCCATATCCAACTGCGTAGGAGGAGTCATTGAAGTTCTTGAACTCTGACTGGAACGAACCTGTTACGTCTAGATCAACCGTCTCGTAAAGCTCTTTGGGTATCTCTTCAAGAAACCTTGAAGGCGGGTTATACATTGTCTCCCCAAAAGACCGTCGAGTCCGAGCATGAACTAGGTATAGGCGTCGACGCGATCGTGTCACGCCAACATAAAAGAGCCTTCTCTCTTCCTCCACGCTATAGGAGTCTGTCAACGATCGCAAGTGCGGGAAAAGTCCATCTTCTAGGCCCAATATGAAGACAGTATCAAACTCAAGTCCTTTAGCACTATGAAGTGTCATGATGGTCACTTTCGAGGAGTCTTCAAGATCGTCAACGACAGAACGCAAAGCGGCGTTCTCTAAAAAGTCCTGTAACGATACGTACTCATCTACCACTCGTCTCAGTTCCTCAACATTTTCCAGTCGACCAACGCCTTCATGAGAAGTGTCTGAATGGAGCATCTCTGAGTAACCAGAGGATTCAAGTACAAAGTCCAAGATGCCCAGAGGACTTTCTTTCTCATCGATCCGCTTCCGTCCCTCTCGGATAAGTTCCACAAACGCTTCTATTTGCTTGGATACGCGTTTTGGCACCCCCGCGGTTTCGGCCTTTTCAAGAGCCTCAAACAACGTAATCCTCAAGGTTCTCTGCAGATACGTTATCTTAGATAGTGTTGCCTCTCCAATCTGTCTTTTGGGTACGTTTACCACTCGTCTTAGCGAAACTTCATCGTCAAAGTTGCTGATGAGCCGTAAGTAGGAAACTAGATCTTTAATCTCCCTCCGTTCGTAAAATGGAACTCCGCCAAGAACCTGAAAAGGAACTCCACTTTGCATTAGGGCCTCTTCAACGGCGCGACTTTGTGAGTTAGCTCGGTAAAAAACTGCAAAGTCCCGAAAACTCGCGCTGCCTGATGATGTCAAAGATAAAATCTCCGATGCCACAAAATTAGCTTCTTCCAGATCAGACGACGCCTTGACTACCTTGACCTTGTCGCCGAGTTCTTTGGAACTAAATAGCCTCTTGGAGTAATGGGACCTATTATTACTTATTGACGCGTTGGCAACGTCCAAAATCGCTTGAGTGGATC
>JAJYGA010000102.1 GCA_021785255.1 Actinomycetes bacterium | reverse complement strand
AGGTCGTGTGTCTTGGCGAACTCTGATAGTAGCTTACGATTTTTATCTATATAGTTGAGCGTCTGAGCTAGCCAATCCTCTTCATTTTCAAAGGCGGTTGTGCCAGCTAAGAGACCTAATGATGATGGACCAGAAAGAAGGCCCTTTGGTATTGAACGCATCGCTTCGCTGGGTGTACCGCTTGGGATGTGTAGTGCTGCTGCATGAAGTCCGGCGAGGTTAAAGGATTTGGAGCCCGATATTAAAGAGACAGTCCGCTTGGCAACCTCGGGAGAGATGGATGCAGTTGGTATGTGTCTATGTCCGTCAAATACGATATCACGATGGATCTCATCGGAGACTATCCAAAGGTCGTTCTCGAGGGCGATATCGGTGATCTCTTTCAGTTCCGCTTCTTCAAGTACCCTTCCAGTCGGGTTATGAGGATTGCATAACAGAAGAATTCCCCCACGATTTTGACGCGCTTTTTCTTGAAGATCGTTAATATCCATTCGATAAAGGCCGTCGATCTGACGCATCTCTGTGGTTATGGTGTCTTTGTTGGACTCTCTTATAGATCGGAAAAACGGGGGATATGCTGGTGATGCAAGTATCACTGCTTCCCCAGGTAAGGTTGAAACGGTCCAATAGATCGCTTGTACTACATCGCCTATCGGCTCAAGGTTCTCTCGCTCATACAGATACCCAAAGCGTTTCTGGGTCCAGTTATTTATGGAGTCTAGGTAGCGATCGTATAGTTCTTTTGAGGGATAGCCTAGATCTGAGCGCTTAATTGCGTCCGTTAGTGCTTGTGCCACAGATGCTGGGACAAAAAGGTCCATGTCAGCTACCCATAGTGGAATTGTATCGATTGGATAGTTGGTCCACTTGATGGAGTCGAGTCGCCGCTGTCTGATCTCTTCTGAACTTTCTTCTGTCATTTACCTTATTCTCCGCTTCTTTAAGATCTTTATACTTTGCACCACAAGACTGCACGTTGAGTCGTTGTCCAGGTTCTATGAAAGAACTTTAGCAGCTGCCTCAACATCTTCTATGTCGTTGTAGAGATGAAACGTTATGCGAGTCCGCCCCGCTCTTACGGAAGTCTGTATGTCTGCTTCAAGAAACTTCTCAAGGGGAACGTCGGTTGCAAGACTAACTATTGCTGAGTTGGACTCGGAGAGTCCTAGTTCAGAGCGTAAGAGGTTAGCCAAGTATACGTTGTGGGTCTCGATACTATCGATACCGATCTGGTCTAAGAGGGCGAGGGTAGGTTCCGCTGCATAGTATCCAAACCAGTCTGGTGATACGTTGTACTTTCGGCCGTCATTACTTAGCCGAAGTGGAGCACCGTAGATGGAGCTCCACGGGTCGTCGCCGGCGTACCATCCAGCATTAAAGGGCTTTAACCACTCAGCAGAAGTCTTTGACGCATATAGAAACCCAGTGCCCCTGGGAGAGCACAGCCACTTATAAGCGCTGACGGATACGACATCGAAGCGATTTGCCTCGATCCTTTTCCATCCCGCGGCTTGAGTTAGGTCAAGATAGGTTTTTACTCCATGTAAGGTCGCAACTTCGGATAGCGCGTCGAGGTCGAGTACCCTCCCATCAGCGCTTTGTACTGCACTTACAGCTACGAGATCGACTTCACTAGTCAAAGATTCGAGTAATTGATCAAACGCCACAATTCGAAGTTTGAGTTTTCCAAGATCTCTTTGTATTAGAAATGGGAACAGTACTGACGTAAAGTCTTCCTCCGCTAGCACAACGGTGGATCCTTCGGGTAACGAGGCGGCAACCATAGCTGAAGTTATGGAGACCTGCGGCACGATAGCACAACTCTTCGGATCTACACCGACGAGGTTTGCAAAATGGTTAATCGAGCCTTTTACCGACTGGTCAAAGTCTGGAGTATGTAGGACGCCACTTTGCCAGTCTTTTATCACCTCAGAAAACCGTAATATCGCTGTCATCGGAGGTAGCCCAACTGTAGCGGTATCGAGGAAGTGCCCAGTCGGAGAGAACTCCTTAGATAGAGATCGCTCTAACTCAGCTGTAGTCAGTGGTGTAGTTGCCATGGATCTTTGAGTGGGCGCCGAGGTAACGCGATAGTCGGTTGTCATGGTAGATAGCGTATTTGCGATGATCAGTTTTTCCTGTTGCTGGTTGAAAGTTGAGTTCGGATTTCTAACGGAGCACAAGTACGACTAAGTTGTTCCTTTTGCAGTATTTCTGCTGAGATAGATAGAAGAAAGAACTGCCATTGAGCCAAGGATGACATCAGGAGGTAGGCGTTCTCCTAGCAGCAGGGTTCCCCCTATTGCTGCAGTCAACGGAATGGCGTACAGGGCAGCCCCTTGGAGCTGAAGGGAGACAAATCTTGCAGCATAGTTCCAAGATACCATGGCTCCCATGGTGGCGAAGAGAGATAGGAAGATCACCGTTGCCAACAAGATGACCGGATGTTTGGGTACTTGGTGGTTAGAGGTGTTGTAGGTAGCGAAAGCAACGGCCGCTATGGTGAACGATCCAAAGGTTGTACTGATCACTGAGTATCTAAATGTTCCAAGAGTCTTAGTGACTTCACGACTACCTACGACATATATTGACCAGCATAAAGCGGCTAAAAGAGCATATCCCGTGCTGATTATATTAAAGGATACTCTCCCACTTGACTCTCCTAGAGAGACGAATACAACACCTCCGAGCCCTAAGATAAGCGCCAACAGACTTCGTCTTGTAATCCGCTGACCTAGTGATATGAGGGCAATTAACTGTATTAAAGTCGGTTCGATGCCTAGGATGACTCCAGCTCCACTTGCGGAGATATGTTCTAGAGCCGATGTAATAAGGATCTGATAGCTAGTGATACCGCAGAGTGCGAGAAACATAATCTTTATAATTAGCCTTAAATTAAGGGTGTGGACGTGTACTCTTCGTAGAAGTAGGAGCCCAAGAACAAACGTCAAGAGGAATCTACTTAGCAGCAAAAAGTCTGGAGTTGTATATTGAAGTGCAAACTTGGTCGCCACAGGCGTTAATCCCCAGAAAATAACTGACAAGAGAAGCGCTGCTCTTGCAGCTGAGCCTGGGGTTTTATCGACCATTTGTTCTAAATCTAGCTGCTACAGGAGATCTTCAAGTCGACTTGTAGCACCGCTTGGGTGGGATCCAAAAGACGCCACAGGGGTCGGCATGAGCATATGCGCCTTGCTTTCGGAGTTCTTTCCTCAAACAACAGGAAAGATTGTACATGTAGACGGAGGCTATCACGCGCTTGGCGTCTAATTGATGATCTCCCCTCCCTAAGGGACTGAGACTTCCGAGTCAGCTTAGGTCGGACATCGTCGCCAGTCCTCGCACGCTCTTCCTGCTTTCTTGCCGGGGTCTTTCTCAACTGCCAGACTACTCTTGGTCGTACATAGGCTCCACAGGCGCCTTCAGTGTCCGACCGTCCGTCGGTGACCGTGCTAGATTGCCGGACTTCGAACAGACGTAAACCATAGGCGGAGGAGGATGTTGTAAGCGGCATTGATATCTCGTTTAGGGATGCATTGCACGTTCTACGGGTTCAATGAGGATCTCTTATTCGAACAGTTGCCTTGGATCGGTAAGGCTCTTGTAAACAGAGTACATCTGTGTAGATACAAAGAACCGATCGACCTTTACTAGAGTCCCCCGTACGTTCGGCTTTTTTATAAAAACACGACAGTTGGAAACTCTGTATCATTAGCTCAGTGATTAGGGGAATAAATAGATACCCTTAGGGGTATATCTATATATGAAAGGAGGTTGCCGTGAAGTTAGTGACCTTTATGAGCGGACGCGTAGGTAGAGTCCTGCGTGTCGTGATCGGTGTTGCACTTATCGTTACAGGTCTATACAAAGGTGGGGCATGGTTTATACTTACCGCTGTCGGACTTGCCCCATTTCTAACCGGCGTACTCAACTACTGCCCTCTAACACCGCTACTGCCTGGTTCTAAACAATGCAAATAGAAAATGGAACTCTAAGAGATACGTCTCACTTGTAGAGTCGTAACGTTCGGTAGATGTCGAACTGAAAAGATTCTACTACGACCGTCAC
>JAJYGA010000101.1 GCA_021785255.1 Actinomycetes bacterium | reverse complement strand
CTGCGACTGGCTGTCTCTACTTACGCGTAAGCGATAGTTGTACCAAACAGTGGGCGAACTCATGTCTGTGTGGTGACACATAGCTGTATGCACCTTGATGTGGAGATCAAATCCAACGACAACGTTGTCTACGCTGTACCTATCACCTCGTGTGATGTCCCAAGTACCCAAGATCAGTTATCACCGACGATCCGATCTACAGTGCCGTCGGCACTTAGCTCAAGGAAGTCCACTTGAGCTTTCCGATCGGAATCCATAACCAATCTCCCGCAAAAGGCCGGATTTGCCAATCTACTCTCGTCTCAGAATTACTCTCGAATACACAGGTTAGATGGTTATATACATCTCTTCGAATCCACGCAACGTTAATGACTGCTTTCGCAGATACTTCTTGATCGATACTGAGGCTTTTAACTCTCTAAGCAACTCAAGGTATATTCCTAGTTCCATCTTGGCCAAATAGGAGCCCAAACAAAAATGAACACCACTTCCAAAACTCAATGGAGCTGGTCCGGAACGTGCAAGAGACAACAGATCCGGATCTTTGTAGATCATGTCATCCCGGTTAGCGGCTCCAAGAAGAGTGATAACGAATGAACCTGCTGGCAAAGTTACATCAAATAAAGTGACCTCGCTGTCAACAACTCGACCATCGAGTTGAACAGGAGAGTCGAAACGCACCAGCTCATCCACTGCTTCTTTCGTAGATACTCTCCCGTCGAGATAGTTCTGATACTCACTGGGCGAGTGACAAAGCGCGGCAGTTGCATTTCCTATCAAGTTTCCAGTGGTTTCAAATCCAGCCGCAAAAAGCAGCATCGCCATCGAACAGGACTCAGCATTTGACAGAGGTTCATCCAGTGAGGCTGAGTTTGAAACAAGTTCCGACAATAAGTCGTCTTTAGGATCTCTTACTTTATCTGCTATCAACTCTTCAAAGTATGTGATAAGTCGTTCTGAAGACTCTTCGGCTTCTTTTTGCACGGCATCATCTTCATTAAAGTTGAAATCGAGGGTTTTTGCGATCTTGGATACGTCTGGCTGCAACGCAAGACGATCTTTACTAGGGACCCCAAGGATGTCTCCTATCACCCAGACCGGGAGCGGTAGAGCAAAAGAGCTAATAAGTTCACACTGTCCTGAGTCACGGATCTCACCAAAGAGTTTAAGAGCAATCTGTCTCAATCGCTCTCGCAACGACTCCAACTTCGTCGGAAGAAAAAACTGCGACACCGATCGCCGTAGCCGAGTGTGATTCGGTGGGTCCTGAAACAACATGGATGGTGGAAAGTCTTTTCGCCGCGATGGCCTTGCCGTAGCTAAATAGTGGTCACGTCTTTCCAATCCTTTGACAAACTCGGGACGCCGTAGCACTTGAGTAGAACTCACGTAGTTCGTAGCTACAGCGAAGCCTTCGTTAGCCCTGACCATCGGGCCAAGTGCTCGAAACTCTCCATAGATGGGGTATGGGTCCTCTCTCACCTCCTTGTCGAGGGCTAAAGACATCAAGAGCGCGTTTACATCATTCATATATGTACAAACTAACACTAAGGCGCGCCATAGCATGAGTCGATGGATCAGTAGTTGCTTAGGGAAAGGATGAGCATGAAACTCACTCATAAAATGATAAAGACACCCTACAGTCACCCGATAACCCTTTGTGTAAATGGGAAACGACTTGAAGGTGCACAGCTTGTATCCATATCCGCAGGTGCCGTTCACAAGCTTTGGGTCAGGTACCAAGGCGAAGACTACTTCTTCGAAGAGTCAGAGATAGAAAACCTCTACGAAGACATCTAACCATTCTCCACTACGAAGTTACTTCGCGGAGACAAATCTATTGATAAGCTCCCCAACGCCTTCGATGTAAGAGTGGACGATCTGATCATTACCTAAAAATACAGGTGGAGTCTGACCAGCTCCAACGCCAGATGGAGTTCCCATAAGGAGCAAATCACCCGGCTCCAGCGTAATGATTTGAGAGATGTAAGATATCGTATCTGCAACAGAGGTAATCATGTTTGATGTCCTAGAGCTCTGCATCACTTTCCCATCGACAGAACATACGATCCTAAGATCTAAGGCATAGTCCACTTCATCTGGAGTAACCATGTCGGGGCCGATCGGGGTAGATCTTTCAAAGATCTTCCCTTGCAAAAACTGACTCGTTCTTCTTTGAAAGTCCCTCATAGAGACATCGTTCGCAACTACGAAACCCGCTACGTGGTTGTGGCTTTGTTTTGCAGAAACGTTTCTCGCCCTCTTACCGATCACCACGCCCAGTTCCACCTCCCAGTCAACTGCGTTGGTGACCGAAGGAATCTCTATATCATCATAAGGCCCTGTCAAAGCAGCGGGAAACTTGGCAAACAAAGTAGGATATGCTTCGCCACCGTGTCCCATTTCCTCGATGTGATCAGCATAGTTCAAACCCAGGCAGATGATCTTCGATGGCGTGTTGACTGTTGGTGCCAATGAAACTTCCTCTAATGGAACCGTATCTTCCAGTACTAGGTCTGCCGCCCTTGAAAGGTCTCCTTCTACTCCTCTCAAGAGACTAGCTACGTCATCAAATGGCGTTAAACGGTAATGAGTTTCAAAATTTAGTGCAGCTGCTGTTCTTCCTTGAAGATTAAGCGTCGCAAAACGCATGTCTGCTCCTTGTCTTTGGTGTACCTACTTGTAAAGTACAACTTACACAGCCCAACAACTCATTGACTTCGCAAACAGCCATTTAAGTTAAATTAGAAAGACTACCGATCCTCTTAGGGCGAGAGTCTGTCATCTAGCTGCGACATCTCAATGGTATAGGATCCTTTATGATCGTCCTCGCAGCTGCCACAGCCTTGCATATGGAGATGAGCCTTTATAATCCTGGAACACTCTGCGTTTAGGTATAGCACCAGCTCGGATCTCTCTTCGTCGATAGAAAAATGGGAGTACTCAGTCCATAGATGGCGGGGCAAATTCTTAGGATTGAATGGACGAACATCTCTGGGAACCCTAAGGTACACTCTGTGAGTCTCATCTATCACCCACTCGCTGTTACAGGAGACAAGGCGAATATAAGGATCTAGTTCTAACCCAGGTCTCATGTTCTCAGACACCGTTGTCTCCTCCATATTAGGTACTTTACCCTCCAGAGACCGACACTTCTCCCGTACCTATGACAAAATTCATCTTGATTTAGCCACAACTGTTCACCTTGGCACTTCAGCTGGCTATATAAGTCGAGAGCGAAGCCCTCTAAGAACCGGCTCTCACCCCGGCAAGAACTCGAGGGTCAAACTCCTTGCGTTCAGCATCGGACCAAAGTCTCTCCAACGCGTAAAATGAGCGAGTAGGTCCATCAAATATATTGACAAGGATGGAGTTGTAGTCCAAAAGAACCCAGTTTCCTTCCCTAAGCCCTTCGCTTAAGGCCGGTCTTTCTCCACAGAACCTTCTGAGAGATTCTACGATCGCCTCAGACACGGACCTCGCGTGACGCTCGCTATTTCCCGTACAGATAACTAAGTAATCCACCAAGGAGTGCTTACCCCGAAGATCGAGTGCTAAAACGTCACTTGCCCCTTTCACAAGCGCAGTTGCGGAAGCCACATACATAAGTTCAAGATCTCTGGTACTAACGTCTTCAAAGGTTATGGGACTTTCTCCAGGAATCGTCTTCACAGCCTCTTCGATCGCCTTATTCTCCCAACTATGATCGCCAGAACTGTTCAACGAACCTATCATCTTCCTCCCATATATCACCTTAGCATACCTTTTCGTCTCATCCGTCTTAGTCAATGCAAAGAAACGAATCGATTCCGGTACTTCAAGAGACACGGCTTCACTCCATAAAAAGCTCGTTGTCCCTAATAAACTCAATTGCAAACTCCGGCATCAAAAAGCTAAGAGGTCTCCCGTCTTTAACTCTTTGCCTTAGATCGGTCGAAGAGATATCTAAGGAGGGTATCTCAACACTTTGCCAAGTATCCCATCCCAAGATTCCCTTTGGCATTTCAAATCCAGGGCGAGTGACGACGATCAAACTACCTAACTTCGACAGTTCATCTCCTCTTTCCCAGGTGTGCATCTCTAGAGCTACATCAGCTCCCACCACAAGAAAAAGATCATCATCAGGATACATCTCGTGAAAAAACTGTAAAGTATCATAGGTATAAGAGCTGCCACCACGTCTAATTTCGACGTCCGAGGCTATAAATCCATCTATGTTCGATACGGCCTGGCGCACGAGGCCCAAGCGAGTGTGAGCAGGGGTAAGGTGTCTAACTCCCTCTTTCTGCCATGGAACATTTGCCACCACAAAGTGTATCTCATCAAGTGAACCGCTGTATTTAGCGTTTACGGCCGCAACCAGATGCCCAATGTGTATCGGATCAAAGGTACCACCAAAGATACCTATGTTCATATCTACTTTCCCTTCAGGACAGTCACAACAGGAGTAAAAGCATCTACGTCATTTTCATGAATACTCCAGTAACTAAATCCAAACTGTTCTCGTCGATATTGAAGCTGTTCAATTACGCTCTCAACCGTTCCGATAAGCACCGGGGGCATCTCATAGGCGTCTTTCGTATCAACTCCCAGGTGAGAAGCGACTTCATTCACTACCTTATAGTGATCACTGCCGATGTATACAAATGCGCTACGGCAATGAAACTCTGCTTTTCGTCCCAACTCATCCAACTTGTCCTGCACAAGGTTGCACTTTTTGCGGTAACTCTGTTGCTGCATCTCCTCTAACGTCTCTTTGGCCTGCTCGCCTAGCCTCAGAGAGGGATTAATGCTTATAACATCGGCAAAACGCGCGGCCAGAGAAAGAACCTTAGAACCACCCCCTCCTACCAAGATCTTTGGAACGAGATCGGGAGTCAGAGTTGGATATAACTGGAACTCGGACGGGTTATAGTACAGACCTGAATAGCTAAAGCTGGGTTTGGAAAAACTAGACTTTATAACCTCAAGCGACTCCTCGAGTCGGCTCACGCGCACCCTGGGAGCATCCATAGGGACACCAAGTTGGCTGTAGTCACTTTCTTGCCATCCTGCTCCTATACCAAGTTCAAATCGGCCCTTCGACAAAAGAGCTAATGTTGCTGCTTCACGGGCCACAAGAAGAGGGTTCCTGAGGTCGTTGGAGGTAACCATGGTGCCTATTTTAAGATCTGTCTTCGCAGCAAGATAGCCTAAGGCTGCAAACGGCGAGAACGAGTTATCTATATGATCAGGAAGGGTAACGATATCATACCCTAGTCGTTGCAGCTTGGACACACTCTCCAGCCAGTCCTCTACAGAACCAGCACTTTTCAGTTGCACGCCAAATCGAAACGGATACATTGGCAAAATAGTAGATGATCTTGTGCACAATAGCACCCCTCATATGTCAATTGCTGCAGGAGGTTAGTAACATGTAAGAAACTATATAACTGTTGGCTCTCCAAAAGGTTATATGGGAAAACATAACTTCACTAAGGACTTCCAAAGAGATGAGAGATAGTTAGATGGGCTGGACACCGTGGGACTGGAAAGAACTCAGTGTTGCACAGCAGCCTGAGTGGCCAGATTTAAACCAACTCGAACTTGTGGAAAAAGAACTTTCTACCTATGCTCCTTTAGTATATCCGACGGAGATAGACCAGCTCAGAGACTCTCTAGCTCTAGCCACAAAAGGTCAAGCCTTCCTCCTTCAAGCTGGTGACTGTGCTGAATCATTCAACGACCACTCCGCCCAGAATGTCAGAGACAGGCTGAAGGTTATCTTGCAGATGGCTGTGGTCCTTATGTACTCATCCGGTGTATCTGTAATTAAAGTTGGTCGTATGGCTGGTCAATACGCAAAGCCTCGATCCTCTCCTACGGAGGACTACCTCGGGATCGATCTACCGTCTTTCCGGGGCCATATCGTACATTCAGATGAACCGTACGTTCAGAAAAGAACGCCTGACCCTAAGCGGCTCATTAGAGCCTATCAGCAGTCTCTATCAACAATAAATATCTTAAAGTCATTGACCACCGGAGGATTTGCAGACCTGTCTCAGGTTCATACTTGGAATCAAGAATTTGTAGCCTCATCTTCTGAGGGCGAGCGCTACGACGCCATCGCCACGGAGATTACCAGGGCTCTCAACTTTATGGAGGCTTGCGGTATAAACCTCGATAAAGAGATCGCACTGAGGCAAGTCAGATTTTGGACTTCCCATGAGGCCTTGCTCCTCGGATACGAGGCAGCACTGACGCGAATGGACCCCAAGAGCAAAAAGTACTACGATCTCTCGGCCCATATGGTATGGATCGGAGAAAGAACAAGAGACCTAGGTGGTGCACATGTGCGATTTGCTTCTGGGATCTCGAACCCTATTGGGCTAAAAGTCGGTCCAAAGATGACGACGGAGGAACTAGACGACCTCTGCAAAGTACTAAACCCTGACAACATCCCAGGACGCCTCACATTGATCACGCGTATGGGTGCACAGACACTTAAAGTCCGTTTGCCTGAACTAATAGAACAAGTTCAACACGGCGGACATAAAGTACTTTGGGCATGCGATCCCATGCATGGAAATACTTTTACCTCCTCTCAAGGTCTAAAGACCCGACGCTTTGACGACATTCTCGCTGAAATCAAAGCCTTCTTCGAGGTTCATCGAGAGATTGGTACATGGCCTGGCGGCATTCACGTCGAACTAACCGGCGACGATGTCACTGAATGCCTTGGAGGGTCCTTAGAGGTGTTCGAAAGTGAACTCGATACCCAGTACAACACAATCTGTGATCCGCGGTTAAACGCCAGGCAGTCACTAGATTTAGCCTACCAAGTCGCAGAAATGCTGTTTTAGTGCCCATTATTGCACTCCTTGTGAATATATTGTTATTGAACTGTTAGAGACGCTCGATCTTTAGTTTTCAGATTTAACCTAAACGTGCCGACTTAAGGTGTGCAATTCAATCAACACAAGGAGAGCCGCTGATGGTAAGAAGAGATAATGCTCCCATACTGTCCCTGCCCGTGCCCATATTTTCGCTGCTACTCTCTCTGGCGTTATTCGTCGCAGCCTTCGCCGTAGCGCCACTAGGTCAAGCATCAAATCCCACAAGAACGCTTCATGGTACAACGTTAGCAAACTCTTCAGGTGTACCTGGGTACCTGGAGGTTGGAAGCGATGGATCCATGTACTCTTTCTCAACTCCCAATCTTGGTGGAATGGGAGGAAAGCCGTTAAATCAACCAATCGTAGGCATGGCGGCTATGCCAAATGGTCTTGGCTACTGGGAGGTCGCGTCAGATGGCGGCATCTTTACCTTTGGCGCTGCCGCGTTTTATGGGTCCATGGGGGGCCATCCTCTGAATAAGCCAATAGTAGGAATGGCTTACGATCCGGCCACCGGAGGCTACTGGGAAGTAGCGTCAGACGGTGGCATTTTCTCTTTCAATGCACCGTTTTACGGGTCCATGGGTGGGAAGCCGTTGAATAAACCAATCGTGGGCATGGCGGCTACTCCAGATGGGAAAGGGTATTGGTTAGTAGCGTCAGATGGCGGCATCTTTACCTTTGGCGATGCCGGGTTTTATGGGTCCATGGGGGGCCATCCTCTGAATGAGCCGGTAGTGGGCATGGCGGCTACTCCAAATGGTCTTGGCTACTGGGAGGTCGCGTCAGATGGCGGCATCTTTACCTTTGGCAATGCCGGGTTTTATGGGTCCATGGGGGGCCATCCTCTGAATAAGCCGGTAGTGAGCATGGCGGCTACTCCAAATGGTCTTGGCTACTGGGAGGTCGCGTCAGATGGCGGCATCTTTACCTTTGGCGATGCCGGGTTTTATGGGTCCATGGGGGGCCAGTCTATCCCAGCCCCAGTTGTAGCAATGGCCTCAACCCTTGTGACTTCACTCGTCGCGCCTGGAGCCACAGGATACGATATCTCAAACTGGCAGTGTGGTGGTTATCCACCCCAAGCTCCACTTTACGTCGTTGAAGTAACTGGATGGCCCTACTCGCAGACCACACCCACCCAGTGCCTTCAGAGTGAGGTGTCTTGGGGAGGTCCTCAGACTCAGTTCTACATATTCATGGGGGATGTCAACCCAATACCATCGGGTGCTCCCGTCGCTCCGTCTTGTCCATCTGGACTAACTTCGATTGACTGTTCAGGATGGCAGAACGGATACAGCCAAGCTGCTTACGCTTATAACATCTCACAAAATGCTGCGGTCCACTCCTCCGTTTGGTGGCTTGACGTTGAGACATCAGCAAATAGTTGGAGTTCGTCCCAAAGCGAAAACTATCAGGCGATACTTGGCGCTATGGCAGCACTCAAGTCAAGAGGCATCTTGGTTGGGGTTTACTCAACGTACAAGCAGTGGCCAGAAATAGCAGGAACGGGCTCCGCCCTACCCTCTGGTACGCCCATCTGGGTCGCGGACTGGAACACATCCAACCCTTCCGCAGCCTGCGGACAAGCCATACCTTTTGGTGGCGGCTTTTTAGCTCAGGTTCAAACTCTGCCAACTAACTTTGACAACGATGTCTCGTGCTAAGAAGTTTTTCACAGTAGTTCTGGGCAGCAATCGACACATAACTAAACATGCTTTTCGAACTTGCGCCCACCAAACATTACAGCACCAGTCGTTGTTGTTACCAGTTGTGCAGGATCTCTGTTAAAGATCTACGCGGCGAGCATGTCCTTTCTGCTGCTAAATAAACCGAAACACGTTGAAACCTCGTGATGGAGAACCATCGACCGTTATTGCCCTACCCTCACTGAACCAAAGATCCGCCTGATCTCCGACCTGGCTGCTCAAAAAAAGTTTGGCAAAACTATCCACGACACCAAAGTGTGTTATCAAAGCCAAGTGGTTGGTCTCATAGTCTTTTGCAAGAAGTTTTACTAACGATAGAGTTCGCAACCTCAGATCCTTGATAGACTCTCCTCCGGATCCTATCGGATGATCTTCGTCAAAGCGGACTCCGTATCCTCCTAGATCCTCATAGCTCAACGAATCCGTCGCACCAGGATGGATCTCACACAGAAGGCACGTGGGAGGAACCACCGGACTCCCGACTACGCCACCAACGACAAAAGCACTTTGTTTTGAACGTCTCATTGTCGAACAAAATATGAGGTCGGGAACCAGGGAGTGCTTATACAACTCTTTCCCCACCTTTCGCATCTGCACGACACCGCTAGGAGTAAGTCCCATACATCCTCGATGTCCACCAACAACTCTTGTGCTTCCACGTTGAGATTGGCCATGTCTAACCAGGGTAAGACGCATATATCCATATCACTGGGATCACACCCCCTTTGATATAAACTCTTCCAGCTGGCGCAAGGTTCTGCACTCATACACCCCATCACAGTATGGACTATAGGAAGATATGATTGAATCGCCACTGTTCCAATAGGATCTTGGCTCGGGATTTAGCCAATAGATGTGACGCGACCTCTCCCTTATGCGCCCAAGAATCTCTTCCTTTCCGGGATGATAGTTGCTTCTAGCATCGCCACAAATAATGAGCGTGGTTCTCTTCGTGACCGCATCTAGATACCGTTTTTCAAAAAGATCAAATGAGTTACCATAGTCTGAGTGACCATCTAGGCCAACAACTTTTGCCTTTGTAGTCACGTCTCGAAGTGAGTCATTAATGTCGTTCCCAAAGCCAAAGTACTCAGTAACCTCGTCGATAGTATCAATGAATACAAAGCTTCTCATCTTGGAGAAGGAGTTCGACATTGCATAGAGCAACTGCATGGTAAATCGAGCAAATGAAGCCACCGACCCAGATATATCAGAGATCAGTACCACCTCTGGTTTTGAAACCTTGGGTTTATGGAAATAAAGCGTGGCGGGAGTTCCGCCATAAGACATCGCTTCTCGAACCGTTCTTCTAAAGTCCAAAGTTGCGTCTCTTGTCGAAAGGTGCCGCCGAGACAGCCTCGTAGCCAATTTCTTAGCTAGAGGTACCATAAAACGCTGGAGATCAAGGAGCTCATCTCGGGAGGCGTGAACTATATCCACATCTTCTGGTAGATGAAGTGCTAAGGTCTTAGCCACTGCAGACGAGCCTCTATCTCCTACTAAACGCCTTAAAACTTCAGACTCCACCTCCATGCGGATCGATTTCATAGCTTGCTCGGGTTTGCGATTTAGCTCAGATTGGTCTTGCTCGCTAATTTGCCTTTGCGTCAAACCATATAGAAAACTTCTCACAACCTCTTCAAGATCTAACTGTCGCAACGTTCTATAGGTGTAGTACACACCGCCAACTGGCCGTCCTTTCTCCATTCCCGCAAATGCGGTCACTGCTCTTCTGATTGCAGATCTTAAAGCCAACTGGTCATCGTCAAGGAGCGCGTCAATAAGTTGTCTTCTGATGTCACGAGATCTTTGTTCACTCAGTTCCAACTCTTCTGATGCTCGTTCTTCATCTTGAATTTCTCTGTAATAGGTAGTGGGGGATGCAGGGAAAAAGATATCAAAGAGTCGGTCGAATAGTGTTCGATGCAGAACGTCTTTTATCAAGGTAGCAGCCAAAGTACAACGAAAGAGATCTCTGTCTAGTACGTCGATCGCACTTACGGATTGCAATGCGTCAACGACCTCAGATTGAGACACCTTTACATTAGCTTCTCTCAGAGCCTCAACGAAGCTGAGCAGCTGTTCGTTCAACCAAGAACCATCCTGCCACTTTGTAGTGAACTCTTAACCAAGTCAATGTCGGAACGGTATTTGAGAAGTATATTGAGCGTAGCTATCGTTGTCTCTCTGCTTAGGCTTACAACTCCCATCTCCACCAAAGAAGCCGCCCAATCCAAACTCTCTGAAACCGATGGCCTTTTCTTTAGATCCATATCTCGCAACTTGGAGATGTAGTCGGATATTTGATGCGCCAACGCCTCCGTTACCCCTGCAACTTTAGATTCAATGATCTCTCTCTCCCGATCGATATCGGGATAGTCTAAATATAGATAGAGACAGCGACGTTTTAGTGCCTCTGACAGGTCTCTGGTTGCATTAGAAGTGAGAAATACTAGAGGTATCTGCTTGGACGCGATGGTACCAAGTTCGGGAATAGAAACCTGAAAATCTGAGAGCACCTCTAGTAAAAGGGCTTCAGCTTCAACTTCCAATCTATCCACCTCATCTACGAGCAACACGCTCTGGCTAGGAGTACGCAGAGCCTTGAGTAGCGGACGTTCAAGTAGATACTCCTCAGAGAAGATGTCTTCACTAAGGACGCTCCATTGCTGCTTTACGTCTACGTCTACAGCTTGTATTCGCAGAAGCTGCTTTCGATAGTTCCATTCATAGATAGCCTTAGACTCGTCAAGTCCTTCATAGCATTGCAGCCGAATGAGTTCCATCTTTAGCATGTGCGCCACCGACTTTGCCAACTCAGTCTTTCCAGTACCAGCTGGTCCCTCCACAAGTACGGGCTTTTGCAGTCGCGCAGCTAGATAAACGACCGTAGCAATCTCCTTGTTGGGGAGATACCCTTGTTTTTTGAGTAGGTCTTCAACGTGTGATATTGAGTCAAACTTCAATTCGACTTACGTCCTAACATGCCCGTCTCCTTCGATTACATACTTTATGCTTGTCAGCGCTTCCAAACCCATTGGACCCCGTGCATGCAGCTTTTGAGTGGATATGCCTATCTCCGCCCCCAACCCAAGCTGATTGCCATCCACAAAACGAGTTGATGCATTAACTAAAACTGCCGCTGCGTCCACTTCTCGCTTAAAGCGGTCGGCAGCGTGAAGATCATTTGTGACTATAGCTTCAGAGTGTCCTGAGCTATATCTTCGTATATGAGAGATCGCCTCATCAAGATCTTTTACTACACGTACGGCTAAGACAAGGTCTAAAAACTCCGTTGCGTAGTCCTCTTCCGTAGCTGGCAAAGCTTCGCCAACCAAGTTAATCGTTTGCACATCTCCTCTGATCTCAACACCTTGAAGATCATTTGCTAAAAGAGGCAAGAGTTCCTGAGCTATCTCCTCATGAACCAATAACGTCTCCAGGGCGTTACACACACCGGGTCTTTGCATTTTGGCATTTACAGTTATCTTTCGTGCCATATCAACGTCGCAGTCCCTATCTATATAGAGATGACAGTTACCATCTCCATCAAGAACGTAAGGGACTGTTGCGTTCTCTTTGATTGCCGCTATGAGAGACGGACCACCTCTTGGAATTAGACAGTCGATGTACCCATTCAGCCGCATGAACGCTATCGCTCCCTCTCGGGAGGTATCGTTTACCACTTTCGCACAGTCCTCAGGTAGTCCCACTTTGATCAGGGCAGACGATATCGCTTCGCCTATGGCCAAGTTAGTGGAGATAGCTTGGGACGAGCCTCTGAGAAGCGCTCCGTTTCCAGATTTAATACAAAGAGCCGCCGCATCTGCAGTAACGTTAGGTCGATTTTCATATACAACCGCCACGACGCCAAGAGGAACTCTCACTCTGCGAACACTTAGTCCATTAGGGAGTACGTAACCCTTCACAACCTCGCCAACGACGTCGGGTAAAGTCGCAACTTCCTCGACACCTAGCACCATAGACTCAAAGCGTCTCTCGTCCAGCATCAACCGATCCAGCTGGGTCTTGGTAAGCTCCAATCTCATTCCTCGTTGAAGGTCGGCAGTATTTGCACGTACGATCTCATCTTTTTGATCACGCAAAGATCGCGCTATCTGTTCAAGGGCTGCTCTTTTATGTTCTCCCGAGGACGTTGCCAACACGTAGGACGCCTCTTTAACTCGCTTAGCTGTTTCAACCAATTCGTTGGAGATGGAAGTAGACATGGTTTTTAGCCTACCTCATAAGAGTCTTCTTAGAACTGTGAGATTGGACTATAAACGTGTCATGCACTCAAGATCTACGATTTTATGTCAATAGCACTAAGTGATCTCGGTGAATTACCTCTAGATATGGCCGACCACCTATATCTTTAGAACCTAGTCCTTTTAAGTCCAAGATATCTCGGGAACCCATCTGGACGATACCTTTGGCAAAGACGTTGCCGTCGTCGGACTCTACCGACACAGCATCACCGGACTCAAAGACGCCTTTAACTTCAACAACGCCAGCAGGAAGTAACGATCCACCTCTTGAAAGAAGCGCGAGCCTTGCGCCGTTATCTACTACTATCTCGCCTGAGCTTGGGCAAGCAAAAGCAATCCAAACCTTACGAGCGCTCAGACGTTTCGTTCTTGGTCTAACTCGAGTTCCAGTAAATTTTTCTCCAGCCAATACCCTTATAGCGACGTTCGGTTCTTGAGCCGAAGCTATCGTGCAGGCTACACCCGACCACGACGCCATCTTCGCCGCAAGAAGTTTCGACGCCATACCTCCACTTCCTCGGTCCGTACCTGCGCCTCCCGCAATCTCTAAAAGTTCAGAGTTTACCTCTTCCACCTCTTGGATAAGTGAGGCCTCCTCATCACCTCTGGGGTCGGCACTGAAAAGACCGGTTTGATCGGTCAGAAGCAGCAGATGATCAGCTCCGATGAGGTTCGCGACCAATGCAGCCACTTTATCGTTGTCTCCATATCTGAGTTGTTCATTCGACAAAGCGTCATTTTCATTGATAATCGGTATGATACCAAAATCCAAAAGGCTGTTGAGGGTCTCACGTGCGTGAAGATACTGAGTCCTCTCAGCAAAGTCCCCTGGGATCATCAGAAGTTGTCCGACTTCAAGCGAAAAAGTGGCAAAGATCTCCCTATAAGCACTTATCACAGTGCCTTGTCCCACAGAAGCCGCTGCCCTCAACACCACTTGGTCCGAAGGTCTTTCCCAGATCTTGAGGGACTTCAAACCCGAGGCAATAGCTCCTGAGCTGACGAGCACCACTTCATGACCCATATCACGGAGCTGACTTACTTGGCGTGCGATGTCTTTGAGTGTCAGTAGAGAGATTGACCCATCAGGTTCGGTAACTGAAGAGGATCCAAGTTTTGCCACAAGTCGCATAACTACATAGACTCCTCATATGTGAAAGAAACGTCTCCTACGCTAACCTCATCTCCTTCTTTCACCCCCAGGCGCTTGAGCACCTTTATTACTCCCACTTTTTCGAGTCGCCGCTGCAAGACTGCTTGAGCAGCGTAGGAGCTAAGGTCCGAAAGTCTCACAGCTCTAAGAGCATCACGGCCAGAGATTACAAATCTTCCCTCGTCCACCTTTTCAACCTTGAACTCCTTCTCAGGTAATGGTCGATAGATGACCTCTTCAAAGTGCGAAGTATCGGTAGACTGCGACACCGATCTCGCATCGAACATTGCCACAACCAACTGATCTACACCCACTCGCGTTATCGCGGAGACCATAACGCTTCGAAATGCGCCAATGTCTTGTGCTAGTCCTTCAAGCTCTTCCAATACGCGGTCCTTCTCATCCAAGAGATCTATCTTGTTAGCAACAAGGACCAAAGGACGTTCTGAAAGATCTTCGAGATAGGCACGAAGCTCATCCAGAACAACTGCTGCCTGCTCTGCAATGGATATGTCCATGGATTCCGATGCATCAACAACCAGAGCCAACACCTTCGATCGCTCCACATGTCTTAGAAACTCGAGGCCCAACCCCTTGCCGTCACTGGCGCCCTCAATAAGCCCAGGCACGTCCGCAACAACAAGCTCGGTCTTATCTGTATCTGAACCTATGGTAACGACGCCTAAAGACGGTATGAGAGTCGTAAACGGGTAGTCGCCGATCTTCGGTTTCGCACGAGAGACCACTGACATTATCGAAGACTTTCCAACATTAGGTAGGCCTACTAAAGCTATATCCGCGACAAGCTTTAGCTCCAGATCAAACCAAAGCTCTTCGCCCAATTCGCCTTGTTCTGCAAAGTCAGGTGCACGGCGCTTGTTTGATAAAAACCCTGCATTCCCTTTCCCCCCGCGACCTCCCCGTGCCACACAGACTTTAGCTCCATGATGTCCCAGATCGGCGATTAGGTCTCCTTCCAGAGAACGTACTACCGTTCCCACGGGAACCTCTACCAAAGAATCAGACCCTTTAGCACCACGTTTCTTCTTCCCAGATCCATGGCCACCGTCCTCCGCTTTTCGATGAGGATGATCTCTAAACCCCACAAGAGAGTTAAGCCTTAACGACGTGATTAAATAGACAGACCCGCCATCTCCGCCATCTCCGCCATCGGGTCCACCTTTGTCGACATAGGGCTCACGCCTAAAAGAAACAGCTCCAGCGCCTCCGTTTCCAGCTTTGGCGTGGAGCTGAGCTCTATCTATAAACTCGGGCACAGTATCCCTTAAACTTGGTAAGCCTGTTTTAACCAGGGACTATATCTACAACCTTACGGCCTCTTCGTTCCGCAAACCGAACCGTTCCATCCTCTTTGGCGAACAATGTATCATCACTGCCTTTTCCAACGTTCACACCTGGATGAAATCGAGTTCCTCGCTGCCTAACGATAATCGAACCAGCCGTCACTGTCGTACCCGCAAAAACCTTTATGCCAAGTCGCTGAGCATTTGAGTCTCTACCATTTTTTGTAGAACCTCCACCTTTGGTCTTTGACACGAGCCATCACCACCTTTCGTACTTACAAATAAGGGACCTCAGGCCCCAGCTACCTCGGTTATCTTCACAACGTTGTAATGTTGCCTATGACCCCACCTCTTGCGTGCACGGGCTTTAGGGCTGTAGTGAAATCCCACTACCTTTGGACCCTTCGTTTCACCCAAAACAACAGCAGTGACCTTTGCCTTTAAAAGAGCATCTTGATCGTGGACTACATTTACACCATCCACCAACAAGATAGGCGTAAAGGTTACCGTGTCACCTTCATTGGCACCCAAAAGTTCAACGTTGAGTACAGAACCTTCTTCGACCTTCTCTTGCTTTCCACCTGTTTTTATCACTGCATACATAGCCATGAAAGTCTACCCTCTCTAGAGCAATTCCTGATCAAATATCAACCCACGACCATCACAAGTTGGACAAGTTTGAGAGAAAGCCTCCACTAAGCCTTCTGAGACTCGTTGTCTGGTCATCTCCACTAGACCAAGAGCGGACATGTCATAGACATGACTTTTCGTTTTGTCTCTTGCCAAGGCGGCCCGGAAAGCCCGCATAACGTCGTCTCGATTCTCTTTTATCAGCATATCGATAAAGTCAATTACTATTATTCCACCTATATCCCTCAGCCGAAGTTGATGAGCTATCTCTTCTACGGCCTCAAGATTATTACGATGTATAGTCTCCTCCAGCGATACGGTACCGACGTTCTTCGCAGTATTTACGTCTATCACAGTCAAGGCTTCCGCTCGGTCGATAACAATAGAGCCGCCTGAGGGAAGCCAGACCTTTCGACCCAACGCTTTGTGAAGCTGTTCGTGTATGTGGTGGGTCTCGAACAATGGAACTGGGTTGTCGTCAGGATCAAAGTATTCGACTCTATCTGCTAGCTCAGGAGAGATGGCGGAGACGTAGCTCACAACCTCTTCAAACATAGCGCGATCATCTATAATCACACCACGATAGTTCCGATTGAACTCTTCACGAATTACCCTCAGGGCCACTTTGGGCTCCCTGTACAAAAGAGCTGGGGCATGTATCGTTCTAGCCATATGATCGATCTTGTTCCACATCTCTGTCAAACGTAACAGGTCACGGGCCAGCTCGTCTGCACTAGCGCCTTCCGCAGCAGTACGGACGATCATACCGAACCCTGGTGGCTTTATCTCGTCTAAAATCTTCCGAAGCCTCCGTCGTTCTTCTTCTGGGAGGCGTTTAGAGATTCCATAACTATCGGAGTGAGGTATTAGCACTACGAATCGCCCCGGAATCGATACCTCTTGAGTAAGGCGAGCACCTTTCGCACCAATTGGATTCTTGACCACCTGGCATATCACTGTCTGTTTGGGCCTCAACAAATGCTCTATACGAACGCTTCGATCACCGACTTCAATATCATCTCTGTCAAAGCGGACGTCTCCTCGATAGATAACGGCATTTTTAGAGGTACCAATATCGATAAACGCTGCTTCCATCCCCGGAAGGACGTTTGCCACTCGGCCCAGGTAGATGTTACCGTCAATATTGTACTGATCGTCGGCTTCTCTAGACACGTAGTGTTCGATTAGAGTACGACCTTCAAGTATGGCTATCTGAGAGGCACCATTTTTGACATGGACACACATAAGATAACGGCCAACAGGTCTGCCTTTTCGCAAACGAGGTGCTCTTTGGTTTAAGCGACGCTTACCCTTAGGTCCCTTTTCAAGAGAGTCAGCCAATTTTTCATCGATGTTATACTCAATTGGACCCCCCTTTTGGGAGCTTCCATCTGGCTCCGACTTTGTGCGCAGATACTTTCGACGACGTTTAAAGGTATCCGGCGATGTGGGAGCGGGTCTTGAGTCTCCAATTTTTGGTCCAGGACTCCTGGTTTGATCACTCTTGGTCGATACCTGTGATTCAGAAATTTCTTCTTTGGCTTCAACCTCTTTAACCTCTTTAACAGCCTCTAAGATCTTCTCGGCTTTAGGGACTCCTCTTCCGTTTTGGCCACGACTCCTGGGTCTTCGGCCACTTCTAGCTTTGGATTCACCGAGACGAGCGGTCGCCTCTTCGGATTCAGATGTCCTAGCTCTGGCTACCTCTCTATTTGAAGACGATACAGGTGGGGGAAGCTGAACAACCCCCGGAGCAGGACCCTCTGGGATACGCGCCGTACCATTGGGATCTCGTGAATTTAAATTTTCTTCGGACACTATCAATAACCCTTCTAGATAGTGACCCAACCTGACAAATCCTAGCTTCCAACAAAACGTACGCACCGTTGGCGCCTGAGCTACAAGAAACTTCCCGAAAGTCAAGTTCGGTCAACGCGACTGTTTCCCCTGCAAAACCGTTCAAAACAGAAGGATCTCTGGCCGCCTCATAAAATCTTTGCTTGTCAACCATTCGCGTCGCCGATTCTGGTCGAATCAGAACGATCAGTGCTATCCACACTCCTAAGAGCACTCGAATCGTCGATAGAGATTGAACAAACATTGCCTTCATTGTAGTACAAATCCTACAGTGCACCCCAACTTGAGAGACAATAGCGCCTTGAACATCGTAAACTTCCCCGACCTTACAGATGGGGTTTCTAACCCATCCGCTCGATTGGAGTTGTTTACCATCGCTTCCATCACGCCACCACAGCCATCGGGTTCTGCTCTTTGAAGCCGGTGGATGAGGCTATTTGGTTCCACTTATAAGTAGGGACTCTTCCAACCATCCTGCAGCTAATCAGAGCTCTGGCTTTGCGGTGTGTCTTAGACTGATCGGGTGACCAGCGTTCGACAGCTCGGAGATACGTGACGCGGATCTCTGTGTCTACGCCTATGGGGGTATACTCCCGGATATCGCTTTCTACAGGATGTCGATCGCTCCTCCGGCCTCCTGGTAGAAGACGAACCCGCGTCCAGGGTTCTTGCCCCGAACTAGTCGCTCCCACTTGAGCGGTTCCGCTTTACGTACTTGGGACTGGTCTTGGTCGAACCCCCCGCTGAAGTACTCGATCTTGAGTCAGGTCTTTCCCTCCACATATTTCTCTTGTATTCCTCTCGACTATTGTGAGAGCTGCTGACGCACGTTGCAGCAAACCCGCCGCTCCGCTTTGGTCTTTTGTTCTATCCCGCAGACGTAAGCTATGGGTTTCTGTTGCCGCCTTTGAGCCTACGCTTAATTGTTGGCAGATCCGTATTGAGGTGGAAGGACATACCTTCAGACCGCAGAGAGAGACCATCTGACACATACCATGGTCACCAGTGTCGGAACGGAAGCCCACGACTCTAAGTGCTTGACGGAACATGAAGATTCATCGCGACAGAGTGTCCAAGATTCTCAGGGCAATTTAATCCCGTAATCATGTCCAAAGACAGACAGATGTCCAAAGGTTCTATAGCCATTTTGCACAACCTTTGACCACAATGGGAGCGCAAGCCCCGTCTGTAAGGGCGGGGTCGAGCGACCTTGATCGCCACCGAAATTAAGCTTGTCACACCCTCGATCTACAATATAAAGCATGAGCATTCGTGAGCGCATG
>JAJYGA010000046.1 GCA_021785255.1 Actinomycetes bacterium | reverse complement strand
CCAGCCCTGCCGTCGTTTACAAGGTAGTATTTCGCTATAAGAAATTGATAAGATGTGCGTACTGTATATTGGAGTTTTGCCAGCATAACTTACGCTGCTTTGGTAAAGTAAATCGTTTAAGTTAATATCACTTCGTCTTCGCCTTGTATCGGCTACTCAATATTAAAGCCGGATCGCCATAGTTGGAGCAGTGGTATAGGCACATGATCTATCAAGAGCATCTAACAGCTGGTTGCTCCAGTATTTTAGTTTTGCCACATCTAGAGTTCGACTAGTGGTCGCCACCTTAGTGGTTCGCGTATAACTCCCACGGGCATTCACATGGCACTAAAGGGTCTCGGACATTAAACGCAGTGATGCGCTATTGGAAGGGGTAGATAAAGGGGCTTCACGTCGGAGCTTCAACAGTGAACTTGGGGACTTAGGCAAAGATTCTTGGGTCTTTTTGTAGAACTTTAGGCACGTAACCTTGGTCATGAGAAACCCTGACCGGTGTTTATATGGGTTGGAACACATCCGTCTATGGTAGATGAGTCTTTAGCGGTGGCTTCCCTCGCTTTCCTACGTCGCCGGGGTCTGTATTAGTGGGATGCGAAGGTACTTTCTCTCCTCAACTAGGGACGATCTCTCATGAGTGGAGGAGACTGGACAAGGTATACTCCAACAATTATGCACGATAGCTATGGTCAAGTCGGCGTGCCTGGATCAAGGGTCGCCAAGACAGCGTTATTTGATGCGTTGGCTGAGATCGCCAAGGCGATGTCGACGGGACGGCGTGTCGAGATAATTGATTTACTTGCCCAAGGTGAACGTTCTGTTGATGCGATCGCCACTGAAATTGGGCAGAGTCTAGCGAATACCTCTCATCATCTGCGTTCACTCGCACAGGCTGGACTCGTGTGTTCTCGAAGAGAGGGAACGTATATCTACTATCGCTTGGCGAGTACCGAAGTGGAGGAGTTGTGGTCAGCTCTTCGGAAGACAGCTGAGGCTCAACGTTCTGACCTTCCCCAGCTCATTACGGCATACGTGGGGCCGCCCGATGAGTCTTCAGTTGTGGAACAAGTTGAGTTGCTCAATCACTTACAACACGGTTCTGTCACCGTTCTCGACGTCCGACCCGAGGCAGAGTATCGAGCGGGGCATATTCCTGGTGCGCTCTCTCTTCCTTATCGCGAGTTCAAAGAGGACCTCCGAGACCTTCCAGCCGACGGCGAGGTTATTGCCTACTGCCGAGGTCCGTATTGCGTCTTTGCACCTGATGTAGTTCGGTTCTTGCGGAACAAAGGTATTAAAGCAAATCGTCTTAGAGATGGGTTTCCTGAGTGGCGTCGAGCTGGTCTCCCGGTTGCGTTAGGAGTAGAAGCTGGCCAGATCTCATCCGACTACAAATTTACTGAATTAGACGAATAGGAAGGTTTGTCGTCCAATTCGGTTCCCTCGCCACTAGTATACTCAAATACATAATTGAGTATACGAATGATGGGGTCAAAGTGAACGCTGCGATCTATCCGGTGTACGGTGCTGAGCTAAGTAGAAATAGCTACTTGTTGGGCTCTGACCGAAAGAACTGTGCGAGTTTCGATGCCGGACGCCAAAGTAAACACGTATATCTCCACAGTGGAGGTGAGACTAGCTTAGGTTATTGGCGCTTGAGCATCTCTGTCAAGCGTAGTCAAAGGCCAGTTCACGTGGCAACTCTCCCATCCAACTCGGTAGGTGTACCAGAGCCACTTTCCTTCGGGGAGAACCTATGGTAAAGATGGCTTGTGGATTAGATCTCTTTGATCATGTGCTCTCGAGGCGATTTGCTCATGACTTGGAACACTCTGTCACGAACAAAGTTGTTCAACTCCCGATGACATCTTGGACTGCTCTTGGGAAGGCATCGCTATGAGTCTAACGGACAGTCCACTAGATCACCATGATGACAGATCTCAGCTAAAGGGAAGACGAGTTGGCCACAAACTTGGCCTCCGTGAAAACTGGTGGCAATTTTCACTGTTTACGGTCATTACACTGCTGATAGGGATGACGATTGGGGTCGAAAGAGTTGCGTTGCCCCCGTTGGCGCAAAATGCTTTCGGAGTCACGTCAGTGCTCTATACTGTCAGTTTCATAGCTGCCTTCGGTTTTGTTAAGTCGGTAATGAACCTTGTTGCGGGCCGACTCTCGGATCGACGAGGACGCAAAGGTATACTGCTTGCTGGCTGGGCTTTTGCGATACCATATGCTCTCATCGTTATCTTTGCAGACGCCTGGTGGCAAGTGATCGTTGCAAATCTCTTTCTCGGCGTAAACCAGGCTCTTACCTGGACTATGTCTGTTACCGCCAAGATCGACCTTGTGGGTCCAGTGAATCGTGGGCTTGCAGTCGGTATCGATGAGTCGGCTGGTTATGTGGGCGTGGGGATTGGTGGTTTCTTAGCTGGTCTTCTTGTGACTAGTTATGGGCTGCGGCCCACCCCTTACCTACTGGTCTTAGGTGTGGTGGCGGTTGGAGTTTTGGTCACGCTTGGACCAGCGAAGGAGACGCTACCGTTTGCCCAATCTGAGTCCACGGGTCGTGCGTCAGCTGTGCAAGTTAGATCAGAACAACCAACGCCGAAGTTGACCCGACTTGGTGCATACATGAGTTGGCATGATCGTTCGATGCTGGCGGTATGTCAGGCTGGCTTTATCAACAAGTTTGCTGATACTTTAGTAGCGGCTTTTTTCCCGATTTACTTGCTTCACCGGGGTGTCTCGCTCGCACAAGTAGGTCTCTTGGTAGGAATCTATGCGACGGTGTGGGGGTTTGGCCAAGTGGCAACCGGCGCGTTGGCTGATAGAGTTGGCCGCAAGCTTCCTATTACGCTTGGCACCTTTGTCATATCCGGTGGACTTGCGATCTTTGTGGGTGCAAACAGCCAAAGTCTTTGGTTCCTTGCTGTCATTTTGATGGGTAGTGGGATGGCGCTTGTGTACCCTAACCTAATTACCACCGTCGGAGACACTGCCGATCCTATATGGCGCGGAGGTGCTCTCGGGGTCTATCGACTTTGGCGAGACGGAGGATACGCGATCGGACCGCTCGTTTTGGGCGGCGTAGCTGTCTTTACCGGAGTCTCTAGTGCGATCTGGGTTGGGTCTGTGTTGGTGGGTATCTCAGGGCTGATCCTGTTGAGTTTGTTCAAGGAGACCGATCCGAAGCGGCGCAAGCATGAACCTGCATGGAGGTCGCACCCAGAGTGGGTTGCGCCAAGAGGATAAGAACGATGACTCATGCGAACGATAGATGACACTACCCCAAAGGATTGATCACAGAGCTATACGCAGATTTGCTTTAGGTGCTTGACTTACTGTACTCGATCTAGCTGTATCTTTTCTCAAGTGATAGTTCGAAGTGAACTATGGGCAGCGGTGCTCTCATTAAAGAGACCTAAGAGTACACGGTACGTATCGTTGCATTGAGGATAATTCGAAAATCTCTAATATTTGGATCGTTCTAATACGAGAACATCTTGATAAATTGCATACCTATAGGGGTTACTATACTAGCGCTATGAACTTGGCAGACACCTCGGACGGAGACTTGACGCAGCGTCTAAAGAGGCGAGGTTGGCGTCTGAGCGCACAGCGTCGTGTTGTCGCTGAAGTACTACAGGGAGAACACGTACATCTAACTGCTGAGGATGTGTTTGCTCGGGCGCACGTTCGCTTGGCGGAGATCAGTCAAGCTACTGTCTATAACACCTTGCGTGAGCTTGTCGCTATGGGCGAGGTCCGTGTAGTGACACCTCCAGATGGAGTCAAGCGATATGACCCTAATGTACTTGTCGATCATCACCATCTCATGTGTATGAGATGCCAACTATTAAAAGATGTGCATCCAGATGGTGAAAGTGGCGTGACGTTAGCGAACTCTGAGCGCTTTGGGTTTGATGTATGGGGTTTTGATATTATCTTTAAAGGGGTGTGCCCGAGCTGTAAGGGTCGTTCCACTTAACCAGAAGCTGAAGCATGGCATATCTGTGACTAGACCAATTCGCTGGGATAGGGTTATTGATACGCACCGGGTTACTTGGAGACTCCTAATCTTGAGAGGATGGAGTCATGGGAAAAGTAAAGAGGTACTCACCAGAGGTTCGTGATCGAGCAATCC
>JAJYGA010000015.1 GCA_021785255.1 Actinomycetes bacterium | reverse complement strand
TTCTGCCAGGACGATCCAGTGTCAATATGCTACAGCGTGACCCCATCTCTCTTGCCCAAGTCGAAGAAGTGCATGGGAGATGAGCTTACCCCCGTTTTCCATCTTGATGTAGACGGGCACTCCATGTATGGCAACGATCCCATGGAAGAGCACAGGTAACCCCTTGAGCATCGATGGAGCGATCGACAAGGCTTGCCAAATACTCCCTTACTGATCGATGACGTCCAACAACTTCAAGACCTTGCCGTCTTAGGTAGTTGTGTCAAACTGAAAGTCCACTGCCCAGGTTGCATTCGCCCCTATGGGGTGATGAGCACCCATGGATAGTCCGTGACGTACCCTTTTGTTCTTACGCTTTCGCATTGGGACCTTGAAGCCAAGCCTCTCAACCGTTTCAGATTCACCCATATAGCGCCTCAAGGACTGCCCGGTGGGCTTTCCTATAGTCCTGACGGGGGTTGGAGAGGGTAGAGGTATACAGGTCTCGATGATCTTGTCATTGCCTTTGGACGCTAGCACCTGTCTCCCGCGTAGATCTTGATTGCGAAGTCACCTAACAGGCTCTTCTCTCGGAGACCACAGATCAAAGGCGTAACACCTTGACAGCGCTACGCCTACGGTCCGGGGTTAGAAGTTTCCGATCGTCAACACCTTCTTACCCAAGGCTTTCCCAAGGCTGAGCTCTCGACCATGACCTTTAGCTTTTGGTTGTCTGCCTTGAGATCTTTGAGATGCTTTACGTCAGGGCCCTTCATTTCGCCATAGGTGTTTTCCTACTAAACCAGGTGGTCTCAGTGATACCGAGGCTACAAGCTACCTCTGCTCAAGTGATTTCCTCCCATCTCTACTATGGTCGGGTTTCTCACATTTCGGGTGAATCAGACAGGGCTCACCACTCCAACACCTTGAACTCCCTATTATCGAAAGGGCACCACATGGGTTACTCCGCTTTGTCCATCAGTACGTTCGATGAGTTGGTAGGTGGGGGATGAACTAGTCGAACTTGGACGTTGTTCAACCCCCAGATACCTGGCCTACTGCACTCGCGCATTAATTCCACGCACGTTCACACTGCCACTAAAGGGTCAGCAGCATAGGTCCATCGAAGTGGCTTTGCGCACTGGTCGTAGTCGGCAATGAATCTCATGAGCTTGTCTATGAGATCCTTTTGTGATGTGAAGTCGCCGTTGCGAATGACTTTACGCTAGAGAATAGAGAAGAACAACTCAACCTGGTTTACCCAAGAAGGATGTGGCGGGGTGTAGTGGGCAACGAAGCGAGAGTGAGCTTTCAACTATGTGTTGGTTGTCTTGGCTGTATGCGATGAACCGTTATCCATGACGAGGTGGATCTCCATAGTGGGATCGATTACACGGTCGATATCTGTGAGGAAGCCACAGAAGGTAACTGCGTCGTTGCGAGTGATGTCTTTGGCAAGCACGTCTCCACCATGGACATTGAGTGCAGCTATGAGAGAGACCGTCCCATGGGGTTGGTACTCAAACTCCCTTCGTCGTACACGCCTGGCACGCTGTGGTTGGTCTAGGTAGCGACGCTATCTGGCTTAAATAGCAGTCTTTTCATCCACGCTGAGTACTAGTGCCTTTTCTCCTGGAGGGTTGAGGTAGAGTCCCACGACATCTCGTACCCAGTTTCAGAACTCCGGGTCATCCCTACGGCTCAACCAACCCCGGACTCTATCGATACGTATCTCCATAGTGGTGAGTATGCACCATAGTTGAGATGCAGATGCTGTGATTCCCTCCGTTGTACGTAGGTGTTCTGCCAACTCCCCATAGGTCCACATGGAGACTGGGTCCCCTTTCGTGCGCTCAGGGGTTGTAGCTGCTGTCATCTTCATGCGTTCCTCATGGCCGTAGATCCTAGGACGGCCAGGACGTGGATCGTCCGTCTAGGCGATACTCACGAAGTCGCTTGCGCCACTTGGCAACGTTTGACTCATGCATCGCAACCGCCTTAGAGATCTGAGCTGACGGTATACCGTCAGCTGCCAACAAGATGATCTTCGCTCGATTTGTGTCTCGGACTGCCGTAGTGTGTGAAGCAACTCGTCGCTGCAGTTCCTTACGTTCATCCGTTGTCAGTTCAATAACTGGTGCTTTCCACATAGACATAGCTTCCATACATACAACTAACGCGAGGCTGCAGTAGTGGGAGTAAGAGAGGTAACAGTGGATGTTGTTGGCGTAGTTACGATAGGTTGTGGTGGTATTCGCTGCCCTATTCCCGACCAATGTCAGTTGGGAACTATTGACATGGAACCGCTGAGTAGGGCGGTGCGTTTTAGATCTGGACAGTTTGTACATGTAGTGATTAGTTTTAGGTCCAAGCAACCCTGAAGTTTGAAGATTGCATATGAGTTCTACTCGTTCTCTATGCTTTAGCTATTATGAACATTAAATTAGCGGTAATTGGTGGGGGGAAGATGGGGTCTGCGATTGTTCGTGGGCTAATCGCCGATGGTTTTTTGAGTGCATCGGATATTTGTGTTGTCGAACGCAATGAAAAGCGAAGGCACGTACTTGCAACCGAAATTGCTGGTAGTGTATCACTCGTCGCAACAGTGCCATCGGCTGAGTTTTATTTGCTGGCGACAAAACCCCAAGATATCGCTGAGGCAGTGAAAGCTGCAATGGATGTAAATGAACATGGCATTTTAGTTTCAATCGCTGCTGGCGTTACCTTAGAGACGCTACATAAGTCTTCGTCTTCTGGTTCTATCTGTGTCCGAGTAATGCCTAATGTTCCTGCTGTGATTGGCCAGGGTCTATCTGCGATCTGTAGCGATGACGGGACTCCGCAGAGTGTAAACGAGTTCGTAGCCCAGCTCTTTAGCGCAGTTGGTGACGTTATCTTTGTAGACGAGTCGAAAATGAATCTCATCACAGCTGTTTCTGGCTCTGGACCCGCTTACATCTATCTCTTTGCTGAAGCCCTAGAAGATGCAGCTGTTGCCTTAGGCTTGCCTCATGAAATGGCAAAGAAGATCGTGCAGAAGACTTTTGTCGGTGCGTCGCTGATGTACGCTGTTGACGACGAGGACTTGAGATCTCTACGACGTAACATTACATCTCCGGGTGGAACAACCGCCGCCGGAACAATGGAGCTGGAACGCTACGCGTTCAGGCGAGCGGTATTTAGTGCCGTTGAGGCGGCACAAAAAAAAGCTGACCAGCTCGGGGCAACTTAGGTGAACATTAAAGAATAAATAAATTTGTGGCGGGAATCCAAGGAGTTACTCAGGCGTCTTCATAGAGGATACTTGAGTTTGTGTAGAAATAGTGAGAATCGATCTACATCCGGGATTATGAGAATCCATATTTAATCTACTAACGTTGATATGAGAAAGTGTTTCATAAAGTGTTTAGGTGCCCAGGGTTGGCGGTAGGGAGCCTTTGATGGCTATTATGGCGGTTATAGTCTCGGCGAATGCTACAGATGAACAGTCAGTATTCGAGAGATTTGCGGTCTCAAGTGATGGTGTCGATGCGATAACTCAGGCTCTATTGAAGTTAAAGGGTTCTTTGCTAGACGAAGCCATTGTGTTGACGACATGTGCGCGAACAGAGATATACGTTCAAGCACAGGAGTTCCATAGAACTGTAGAGATTTTAGGCGAGATTGTTTCTTTGGAGCTTCAAGTATCGCAAACAGAATTTCAACGGCTTGCTCGAGTGCACTATGCAGTTGGAGCTGCAGAGCACCTCTACAGAGTTGCATGTGGACTTGAATCGCGCATCGTTGGTGAAAGTGAGATCCTTGCTCAGGTGAAAGGTGCTCATGAAAAGGCTACGGCTGTGGGGCTGTCTGGTCCGGTCTTAAATCGACTTTTCCGTGAGGCTATTGAGGTCGGGAAGTGGACTCGTTCGGAGACAACCTTGGGTTCTGGTTCAACATCAGTTGGTTCAGCGGGTGTCAAAATAATGCTTTCGAATTTAGAGGGGATCGAAGTTCCCAAAGTTGCCGTGGTGGGTACTGGAGTATTAGCATCGGAGGTCGCTCGAATACTTTATGACTCGGGTGCTGACGTGACGATTGTGGCTCGGGACGAAGCCAAGGGGGCGACTTTAGCAACCTCAATGGAGGCAAGATGGGTACCAATCTCTGACTTGGTGGAGGTTTTGGCTAACGTAGACGGAGCTATTTTTGCGACTAGTTCTCCTGTGTACCTGTTGGGCGTTAGCAACTACATTAAAGTTCGAAGTGTTCGGGAGAAAGGGACTCCGCTCGTCGTAGTAGATCTATCACTTCCCCGGGATGTTGCTCCGGAGCTTTCGCAGGAAGAGCAGTTGAC
Source organism: Actinomycetes bacterium (assembly GCA_021785255.1). Classification (GTDB taxonomy): domain Bacteria; phylum Actinomycetota; class Acidimicrobiia; order Acidimicrobiales; family Acidimicrobiaceae; genus Ferrithrix. The sequence goes on along the minus strand of JAJYGA010000015.1, from coordinate 15,128 downwards.
AGTAACTGACCTAGACGGAGTTAACACTTTGATCGAAAGATCAATGAACGTTCGATTCGAAGCGGTTGCTGAGGTGGAGCAGAAAATCAAGAGTTATTTGGATCGATTTCCGTCAATTTCAGCGTCAAAGGAGATATCTCCAGTGATAGCCTCTCTTTACTCTCGTGCGGAAAATATCAGAGTGGAAGAACTCAAAGAGTTCTTCCAGCATCATTTGGAGATCGACACCAAGTTGATGGACGATATTGATCGTCTTACAGACCACATAGTGAAGAGATTTTTGCATACACCAGCGACCCAACTTAAAAAGGTTGTGAATGGAGCACAAAGTTCCCATATAGTTGAGGATGTCAAGACTCTCTTTGGTCTATGATCCAAATTGTCAAATGCGTTTGAGCTGGTTAGGTAGTTGTGGATACTGTTAGAATTGCGACGCGGCGCTCGGAACTTGCGGTAGCTCAAGCAAACTTCGTTGGCTCCCTTATGGGGCTACCGTTTGAGCTCGTATTTGTTACTACCCAAGGAGACCGGGATCAATCTAGTTCTCTGTCTGTGATAGGAGGACAAGGTGTATTTACCAAAGAGGTTCAAAATGCAGTTCTAAGAGGAGCTGCAGACATAGCAGTTCACTCAGCCAAAGACTTGCCAAGTCGAAGTCACGATGAATTGACCATAGGTGCAGTCCCGAAACGTGAAGATACTCGAGATGTCTTGGTAGGTTCTTTACTCTCGAGCCTGCCAGAGGGAGGGACCGTCTTTACCTCTTCTAACCGACGAAAAGCTCAACTTCTGTCACTTCGTCCAGACCTCAAGATTCTTCCAGCTCGCGGCAATATTGCCACCCGTATGCGGTTAGCTAGCGAGGGGAACGCCGTACTTGTTGCTAAAGCTGCTCTCAATCGTCTGAAACTTAGGGACTATGTGGGTGAAACGCTACCAATCGATAGCTTCACTCCGCAAGTAGGACAAGGAGCACTAGCGATAGAGTCACATCGGTCAAACGGTAAGATCCTATCGATCTTGAGTACTATTGGAGACCCCGAAACCTTTGGAGCGCTCATTTGCGAGCGGTCATTTCTAGATCGCTTGGGCGCGGGATGCACGATGCCAGTCGGTGCTATCTGCAAAGTAAGCGGTGGCAACTTCCATGTTGATGGATTTGTAGGTCTCGAAGACGGGACTAGGTTGTGGAGAGCTTCTTGTACCGGCGAGGATCCAATTGTGTGTGGCAGAGATTTGGCCGAAAAGTTGATTGAGATGTCAGGTAAGGACTTCGAACTACGTGAACGATCTTGAAGGCGGAGTTTATAATTGGATAACCAAAGATCGAAGTTTGGACTGGTTTATTTAGTCGGTGCCGGACCGGGTCGCAAGGAGCTATTGACTTTGCGCGCTTTGGAGGTTCTAAGTAGAGCTGATGTTGTCGTTTACGACTACCTTGTTTCGGAGTCTGTTCTCCAGCTGTGTCACCCTTCTGCAGTCTTGATTGACGTTGGGAAACGACCGGGGAAGCCCACGAATCAAAGTGATATAAATGATCTCCTAGTAGAGTTGGCTTCAAAACATCGATGTATCGTTAGGTTGAAAGGTGGCGATCCGTTTGTCTTTGGAAGAGGAGGCGAAGAAGCGGATGCTTTAAAGGCCGCCGAGATTGGCTTTGAAGTTGTTCCCGGAGTTTCCTCGGTAAACGGCGTTCCACTATTTGGTGGTATCTCGCTTACTCATCGGGGTATCGCTCAAGGTTATGTAGTAGTAACGGGACACGGTCGCTTTGGCGAACCTCTCAAATACGACTGGGATGCTCTTAATCGCTGTGGCCTTACTCTCGTTGTTTTGATGGGAGTGGCACACCGAGCGGAGATATCAGAAGAACTGCGGAGAGTCGGAATGGATCCCCTTACTCCCGTTGCAGTGATCTCTAAGGGCACTACTGCTTCTCAGCGGGTAATACGAACGACTCTTTCGGAGTTGGGTATGCTGCAGGTTGAATCCCCTGCCATCATAGTCGTTGGTAGTGTGGCTGCATTAGACTTCTCATGGCTCGATGTTAGGCCACTTTTTGGATTGAAGGTTGTGGTCACGCGAGCATATGGTGAAGATCGACTCTCGCATTCTTTAGAGGAACTTGGTGCCGAAGTTGTAAGACTGCCGATGATATCGATCTCGAATCCGTCTGACCAAGGGGAGTCGCTTCAACGTGCATTGGGGCAAATTGGAAGCTTTAGTTGGATCGTTTTTACATCTTCTACCTCTGTCAAACGTACGTTTGATGCGTTAGGAGACCTAAGACGCCTTGGAGGCGTCAAGATAGCGGCGATTGGTTCAGGTACAAAGGAGACCGTACTTGCTCATCGAGTCGGTGTAGATTTTGTACCGACTAAGTACGTAGGGGAGACTTTTGTCGACGAATTCCCTGCCCCTAGCAGAGCGAACGACGCAATTTTGCTACCGCGTGCAAAGGTTGCCCGAGACGTCGTCCCTTTGGGACTTCGTAATAAGGGATGGAAGGTGGACGTCGTTGAGGCTTACGAAACCAGTTACATGGTCTATGATAAGAGCGACTTGGTTGCTAAAGCGGACCTAGTTCTCTTCGCCTCACCGTCAGCGGTTGAGGGATTCTATCACTGCTTTGGGAAAATGCTAGGTCGACTACCCATTGGAGTAATTGGTCCCATTACAGCGAAGAAAGTGGAGGAGTTAGGTGCTACCCCGACCTTTATTAGCGAACGCTACAACTTTCCTGGTCTCGTCGATGCTACTAGGCTCTGGTGGATCGACAACTGCAAATCGGAGACTGTCTGACACCGAGGTTTTAGCTTTAGGCACACTAATTTATCGTATTGACTAATTAGCTTGCTAGGTTTTATTTATAATGACCTTCTTATCTCATCGCCCTAGACGCCTTCGTAGTACGCCAGCTCTTCGCGACTTAGTTGCTGAGTCTCAATTAAGTCCCTCAGACTTTATAATGCCCTACTTCGTCCTTGAAGACGCAACTGATTCGAGAGAAATAGCGTCCTTAGATGGCGTATACCAACATTCAATTCCGTCTCTCATTCAAGATCTAAAACAGTGCTATAAGTCTGGTATCAAAGCTGTGATGATCTTTGGTGTCCCAATCCATAAGGATCCGCGTGGATCTGGTGCTTACGCGCGAGACGGGGTAGTTCAAAAAGCAGTAAGAGAGGTTCGGGATAGTTTCGGAGATGATGTCGTTATCTTTACCGACCTATGTCTTGACGAGTACACAGATCATGGGCACTGTGGATTGATCGATGGAAGAGGGCGTATTGACAACGACTCTACGTTGGAGTTATATCAAAAAATAGCCATATCTCAAGCAGAGGCGGGGGCGCACTTTGTGGCACCGTCTGGGATGATGGACGGACAGGTTCAGGCGATTCGATCTGCGTTGGACGAGAGCGAATTTAAAGATGTGGGGATACTAGCTTATGCTGTTAAGTATGCATCTGGATTATATGGCCCGTTTCGTGATGCTGTAAACGTTCAGATAGCCGACGGTGGCGATCGCCGAAGTTATCAGCAAGACTATAGAAACGCTCGCGAGTCACTCAAAGAGGTGGTTCTAGATATCTCAGAGGGCGCTGATATAGTGATGGTCAAGCCGGCAGTAACTTACTTAGATATTATAAGTCGAGTTAGAGAAGTCGTAGATCTGCCTCTTTGTGCTTACCACGTATCGGGCGAGTATTCGATGATTAAAGCGGCTTCTAACTTGGGGTGGATTGACGGTGAAGCTGTGGCGCTAGAGCAGATGTATGCGATAAAGCGAGCAGGGGCCGACATAATAATTAGCTACTTTGCAAAAGATATAGCTAACAAAATCTAGTGCGAAACACAGACTGAAACCTTATGAGCATGCTTAATGTGGAGGAAACTATGGATGATTTGAATATGGCAATGTGGGAGCGAGCTACGACCGTTATTCCCGGAGGAGTGAACTCTCCAGTGCGATCCTTCGCTTCAGTCGGTGGGGTACCTTACTTTGTGCAACGGGCTAAGGGAGCATATGTCTATGACCTAAACGGTCGAGGATACATAGATTATGTACAGTCGTATGGTGCATCCATCTTGGGTCACGCAGACCCTCGCGTTACCCGTGCTGTCTCTCAAGCGGCCGAGAAAGGTACTACCTATGGAGCGCCAACTGAAGGGGAAGTTCTGCTAGCCGAGGAGGTCGTTCGGAGGGTACGTGGTGTCGATATGGTGCGCCTTGTATCGTCTGGTACAGAGGCGACAATGACTGCATTACGGCTAGCACGAGGTGCTACAGGTAGAGATAAGGTCGTAAAGTTTGATGGATGTTACCATGGTCATTCGGATCAGCTACTAGCGGCAGCTGGCTCTGGTGTAGCAGCACTAGGTCTAGCAGGGTCGGCCGGGGTTTCCCAAGGAGCGGTCGCCGATACACTGGTAGTTCCCTACAACGAGGTACCTGTTTTAGACGACGAGACTGCTTGCGTGATCGTTGAGCCGGTTGCGGCAAATATGGGACTTGTCCCCCCCCGTGACGGCTTTCTAGAGGGTTTACGTCGAGAGTGTGATCGAGTTGGGGCCATTCTAATTTTTGATGAGGTAATTACAGGTTTTCGGGTGGCGAAGGGTGGTATAACCGACGTAATAATAGATGTTACTCCCGATCTATTTTGTTTTGGAAAGGTAATCGGTGGCGGACTTCCGATAGGCGCAGTAGCGGGTCGGAGAGACCTTATGGAGGAGCTTTCTCCATTAGGGTCGATCTATCAAGCAGGTACTTTATCAGGCAATCCGATTGCCACGGCGGCTGGTCTGGTTGTGTTAAACTCACTAGATGAGCCTTCCTACGCAATGCTTGATGGACGAAGCAAGTTCTTGGCTGAAGGCCTTGAAAAAGTAATAAGTGATGCGGGGTTTTCAGTTCAGGTACAACGGTACGGTCCGTTGCTTTCCTTGTTTTTCAGCGACCATGCGGTTACCAACTACGCAGAGGCGAAAAAGTCGGTAGCAGGCGGTGCGTATCCATATTTCTTTCATGCAATGTTGCAAAGAGGCGTTGCACTTGCTCCGGGGCCTTATGAGGTTATCTTTCCCTCTTTGGCTCACAGTTGGGACGACATAGAACTTACAGTCGACTTAGCTTCTGCGGCGGCAGCTCAAGCGTGGTCGTCATGGAGCTCTAAATTGGTGCCTACGAGTAAGCCTTAGTGGCACGAACTAAAGAAGCGAATCTTTCGACGTAATGATAGAGTTTATCGCCTATTTGCGGATTTTGTGGGCTAAAAAGATTGGCCATAACTGTAACTAAAGGTGTCATAAGTCGTTCGTCCCGTGTTGCCATCCAGATTGCAGGTGCCATGATTTTTGGCTCTGAGATTAGCTTGACGAATTTCTTTGCTATGGCGTAGTAGTTGCCATAAGACGCTTGTAGCCTAGCTTGGTACAGTCTGGTCAGATCGGTGCTGGGGTTGGAAAGAACGTAACTTATGACGTCTGCGCCGAGTCTTCCGGTTTCCAGAGCATAAGATATCCCTTCACCGTTAAAGGGATTTATCGAACCAGCTGTGTCTCCAACGAGCATAAAATTTAAGCCAGATCTTGGAGATATCGTATGTCCCATCTGTAACTTGCCACCTATGGGTTTTGATCCGCTGTTTGTGGCAGATATGCCCCAACTTGGACCTATCTGGGTTACGTAACGCTCAAGCGCTTGCGTTGTATTGATGGATTTCCATCTATTTGAATTTGTTAGAAGACCAAAGCCGACATTAACTCGACCGTCGCCGAGGGGGAATACCCAACCGTATCCGGGTATTACATTCCCTCCTTCATCTTTTAAGTCCATCTGGGACTCGATCCAAGCCTCATCAGAACGATTGGTGTTAAAGTAGCCCCTAATTGCCATTCCCATCGGTTCACTTCTATCTCTGGCAGCACCAAGTGAGCGAGCAATACGAGAGTTGGCGCCCTCTGCTAACACGAAGTACTGTGCGAAAATTTCAACTACGTCGCCGCTATCTTTATCTTTCGCGACTAGGAATTCGATGCGTCCAGCAGTCGATCGAATGGCTTCGACCACTTCGTATCCTTGCAGAACCCTTGCCCCGACCGAACATGCATTTTCAGCGATTGCTTGATCAAGTTCGTACCGTGTAACTACATACCCGTGATCAGGGTATTCTGGACTTTTGGGCCATGGTATTTCGAGCGCTTTCCCGTAAGCCAGCGCTCTTAAGCCGTAGTACATGTGCTTGCCCTTTAGAAACTCTCCTAGCCCCATAGACTCTAGCTGAACTACGCTGCGCGGCGTTAGCCCATCGCCGCAGGCTTTTTCTCTTGGAAAGTGTTTCTTTTCCAAGACAACTGTTGGTATGTTCCTAATTGCAAGCCAATAAGCTGCACTGGCACCCGACGGGCCCGCTCCGACAATTGCTACTGTGGTGTCTATTCTTGAAATGCTCACTATTACAACCTAAGGCACCCAGGGAGATATGCCAACGTGGGGCGGTAATGTTATTTGTTGAGATATAGCACTCTCCAATGTGATAACTTATGCAAATTTGGTGAGTTCGTCAAATTTTGTAAGTATGTAGGGTGTAGTTGTGGTTTGAACGGTCCATTCGGACGGAAGGGACTACAACCAACGATGTAAGAGGAGGAACATTGGCGCAGTACTTGCCAATTTTAATTATGGCGATATTAGCGACACTTTTCGCAGCTGGTTCGTTTGTCGCATCAGCTATTTTTGCACCCAAGCGGCCGACTCAAGCCAAAGGAGCACCTTATGAGTGTGGAATTGTACCGCGCAACGCCCCGCCTGAGCGGTTCCCAGTCAGGTTTTACTTGGTGGCGATGATCTTCATAGTCTTTGACATCGAGATTGTGTTTCTCTATCCGTGGGCAGCGGACTTCAAACAGCTTGCTTCTTTCGGATTCGTAGAGATAGTCGTTTTTGCGGTCATCGTTTTTGTCTCCTTTGTATATTTGATTGGAAACGGTGCCCTGAACTGGGGTCCTTTGAAGAGAGTTGAACCTCAGGTAGAGCCAGCGGATGCCTTGATAGCTAAAGAAGTACAAAAGTCTACTGATATTGAGGCGGCGTAAGAGATGGGTTTAGAGGATCTAAGTCATAACTTTCTAACTGGACAACTTGAAAGCCTGGTGCAGTGGGCTAGACAAGCGTCCATGTGGCCAGCGACTTTTGGACTGGCATGCTGCGCAATTGAAATGATGTCCGCAGGAGCAGCGGACTTTGATCTTGCCCGTTTCGGTATGGAAGTATTTCGAGCATCACCAAGGCAAGCTGACCTGATGATTGTAGCCGGACGAGTGTCGCAGAAGATGGCGCCGGTTCTTCGCCAAGTTTATGACCAGATGATGGAGCCGAAGTGGGTCATCTCGATGGGGGTCTGTGCTTCGACCGGAGGAATCTTCAACAACTACGCGATCGTACAAGGAGTCGATCAGATCGTACCGGTTGATGTCTATGCTCCGGGATGTCCTCCTGGACCTGAGACGCTGATCCATGCAATATTAACTTTGCATAATAAAGTGCGAACGGATCCCATAACTCGACGTAATGATCAAGAGCTGATGGCAAGTCCTACAGAAGAAGTGATAGCGGGTTCTGGGAGGTTTATTGAACCAACTCGTATACGAACTCTGCGCGTTGCTGCAGACAGGTCTTTGAGACTAGAAGGTGAGTGAAAACTTGGATATCGATCACTCCGTTGTTTTTGTTCGACGGCTTGAGTACCTTAACTTTGTTCAAACTCTTCGCTCGCAAGGATTTGAGATGTGTGCAGACTTAACGGCGGTTGACTATTTAGAGTTCAAAGAAAGATCCTTGCCTAAAGACGTTGAGGCACAACGCTTCGAGGTAGTCGTGAACCTTTTGTCGTTGTCCAAGGGTAAACGCTTGAGGGTTCGGGTGCAGATTCCAGATGATGACCCATGGATCGACTCAATCTTTAGAGAGTATCCAGGATCTGAAGCCATGGAACGGGAGGTATTTGATCTTTTTGGAATCGTTTTCAAAGGACATCCCGATCTAACACGAATCTTGATGCCCGAAGGATGGGAAGGACATCCGCTTCGGAAAGACTACGCTCCAGGCCGAGTGCCGGTCCAGTTCAAAGAGGTAAAAAGAACGAGATGACAAAAGGTCAAAAACGAATGGAAGTTAGCGAAGGTGAGTTAGATCTCTTTGTTAATGAAACCTCAGAGGGACCTCAGGAACTACTGCCAAAGCAGGGGACGCCTTTGGAGGAGTTCTATGTGGAGGAAGGTTACGTTCTGAGAGTTCCAGAAGGAGAAGGAGTCGATCTTGATGAGGTTGACTTTGACTCAATTCCCGAGGATGAAACCATGATTATAAACATGGGTCCTCAGCATCCGTCAACGCATGGCGTTCTACGCATCATGATGGAGCTTGACGGTGAGACGATCCTTAGATCAAAGCCGGTCATTGGCTACCTTCACACAGGTATGGAAAAAACCGCAGAGATGTTGACCTTCATGCAAGGATCAACCAATGTTACTCGGATGGACTACCTATCGCCACTCAACAACGAACTGGTCTACTCAATGGCGGTCGAGTCGCTTATGGACCTAGAAATACCACCGCGTGCAACTTGGATTCGAATGCTAATGTCGGAGCTGAACAGGATCTCTTCGCATATTATGTGGATGGCGACTAACGGTATGGATCTCGGATCAACCTCAATGATGATCTATGGCTTTCGTGAGAGGGAACTTATCCTTGGGTTTTTGGAAAAGGTCACTGGCCTTAGAATGAACCACAACTACATACGTCCAGGTGGTGTTGCAGCGGATCTTCCTGATGGGTGGTACGACGATGTAGAAGCCATATGTGAGACAATTCCATTTCGAGTCGAAGAGTATCAAGAACTTTTGACAGGTCAGCCGATCTTTAGAGAACGTGTCGAAGGGGTAGGCGTTATGACTCAAGAGCAGGCTCTTGCTCTGTCGGCTACTGGCCCAATACTAAGAGCTACCGGAGTTCCTTGGGACCTAAGAAAAACAATGCCGTACCTGTACTACGACCAAGTTGACTTTGACGTTATTGTCGGTTCGGTCGGTGATACGTATGATCGTTACTCAGTGCGTTTGAACGAGATACTTGAGTCGGTTCGTATTGTCGAGCAGGTAGTCGAAAAGATGCCAACAGGTGAGTATAAAACTTTGGATCGTAAAGTTACTCCACCTCCAAGAGCGCGTATCGATGAGTCGATGGAGGCGTTGATACATCACTTTAAACTTCATACTGAAGGATATCGTGTTCCTGCAGGAGAAAACTATGTCGCTATTGAGTCTCCTCGAGGGGAACTGGGATGCTACATAGTTTCCAGTGGAGAGAACCGCCCCTATCGAGTACACGTTCGTGCACCTTCTTTTGTGAATCTCCAATCACTTCCTGTCATGTTGCACGGTGGACTAATTGCAGATTCTGTAGCTGTTATCTCGTCGGTGGATCCAGTCATGGGGGAGGTGGATAGATAGTGGGCAGGTTTAAACAGCAGATACTTACCGAAGCCTTGGAAATCGTAAAGCTATATCCAGAGGCCAAGTCAGCGACGATCCCCCTTTGTCATCTAGCACAGTCGGTTGACGGATATCTAACAAAGGATGCTATCGACCATATTGCTGAGTTGACTGGAACCACTCCAGCTGAGGTCTATGGTACGGCGAGTTTTTACGACATGATTCAGTTGCACCCGGTAGGTAGGTATGTAATAGGCGTCTGTACGAATATCGCTTGTATGCTCCAGGGGGGCTATGAGCTACTTGAGGAGGCTGAAGGTACGTTTGGTGCTGCTGTAGGAGAGACTAGTCCTGATGGACTCTTTACCGTGGAGGAGGTGGAGTGCTTAGCGACATGTGATAGGGCTCCGTGCTTGCACGTCAACTACCGTTACTTTGGCCCACTGAATGCAGAAGGAGTCGCAAAGTTGAAAGAGGACCTAATAGGAGGACAGCTTGAGAGCAAAGTACCTGTCCATGGTGTACTGTCGCGTGTAAAACGTCAAACTCCTGAGCTGATTCCTATGGATGAGGTAGACAACCTTCGAGCTAGCGAGGACGCTTCGAAAGCGGAACGGACCTCTGCTCAAGGGGGTAGCAATGCCTAGCCATATGGGAAAGATAGTACTTGGGAGACGAAGCCTAGAAAACTCTCATGAGTTGGACACCTATCTGAATTCGGGTGGTTATGAAGGGCTGCGTAAAGCGCTAAGTATGAATCCTGAGGATGTCGTTGCTCAAGTCATAGAGTCGAATATCCTCGGCCGAGGAGGTGCAGGGTTTGAAGCTGGACGTAAGTGGTCGATGCTTAAAAAAGCTACGAGAAGGTATCTCGTTATAAATGGCGACGAGAGTGAACCCGCTACCTTCAAAGACCACTTTCTCATAGAGAATGATCCAAACCAACTGGTAGAAGGTACCATAATTGCTGCTTATGCGATAGGAGCATCACGGGCTTTCATCTTTTTGAGGGGCGAATTCGCTCTCGGCCTTGAACGAGTACAAGAGGCGATAAATAGTGCGTATAAAATCGGCGCTCTTGGTCGAAATATTTTTGGATCTACTTTCTCCTTGGACGTGGTATTGCATCCAGGAGCAGGAGCTTACATATGTGGAGAAGAGACTGCTCTTTTGGAATCTCTCGAAGGGAAGAGAGGGTTTCCAAGAATCAAGCCTCCTTACTTCCCAGCGGTTATTGGGCTGTATGGAGAGCCCACAATCGTCAATAACGTCGAAACCGTATCTAACTTGCCATGGATAGTTACTAACGGCGGAGGTGCCTTTAGGGCTCTGGGTGAGGGTAGATCTACGGGTACAAGAATTTTTGCTTTGTCAGGTCAAGTGAAAAATCCTGGCCTTTATGAGCTGGAGATGGTGAAGACTACATTTAGAGACTTGATCTTCTCCGAAGAGCTGGGAGGTGGGCTACGAGATGGCAGAACGCTAAAGGCCGTCATCCCTGGAGGAGTATCAGCTCCCTGGATTGCTCCAGAGCAGATAGACCTGGCTCTTGGCCAAGATGAGGTTGCGAAAGCGGGTTCAATGCTTGGTTCCGGCTCCATTATCGTTATGGATGACTCAACCTGCATGGTAAGGGCAGCGTGGCGAATATCACGTTTTTTCATGAGAGAGTCATGCGGGCAATGTACCCCATGTAGAGAAGGTTCGAGCTGGATCGAAAAGGTCATGGCACGAATTGAAGCTGGAGCTGGCCGAGAGGAAGACCTAGATCTGCTTATGGACTTGTGTGACAACATCGTCCCAGGGGTTAGCTGGCCCCCGGCTCAGACCACAATATGTGTACTTGGCCCGTCGATTCCATCTTCTGTGGCAGTGGGAATTCGGATGTTTCGAGACGAGTTTTTGACCCATATCAAAGAAGGAGGCTGTCCGTTTGACTAACGAGAGCGACGCATCTGTGGCCTTTGTCCTAGATGGAAAAACTATTGTCGGTCACAAAGGTGATTCGATTATCAAGGCTGCTCAAGAGGCTGGTACATACATACCTAGGTTCTGTTACCACCCGCGCATGAAACCTGTCGGGATGTGTCGGATGTGCTTGGTCGAGGTTAAAGGACCTCGCGGCTACACCCTACAACCTTCTTGTTTTGTTCAAATCTCTCCTGATATGGATGTGGTTACTGATTCTCAAGTGGTAAAGAAGGCTCAGGATGGGGTATTAGAGTACTTACTTGCCAACCATCCTCTCGACTGTCCGGTGTGTGATAAAGGAGGTGAATGTCCACTTCAAGATCAGACTCTGGCGCATGGTCCCGGAGAAAGTCGATACGTCGAAGAGAAGCGACACTTTGCAAAACCGATTCCAATCTCAGAGATAGTACTTTTAGATCGTGAACGTTGTATTCAGTGTGGGCGCTGTACTCGCTTCGCTAGTGAAGTCGTCGGAAAGCCTTTAATTGACTTTGCTGGTAGGGGTGCTCATATTGAGGTCGCTCCCGCTCCAGGCAGTAGTTTTGACACTTACTTTTCTGGTAACATCATCCAGATTTGTCCGGTGGGTGCACTTACTTCAAAGTCTTACAGATTTAAAGCCAGACCTTGGGATCTTGAACAGAGTGAATCCACATGTGCGGGGTGTGGTTTAGGGTGTCGTATGGCTGTGCAGTCCTCTCAAAATGAGATGACTAGAGTTCTAGGTGTCGACTCCGACGCCATCAATCACTCTTGGTTATGTGATAAAGGAAGGTTTGGATTCGAAGCGACAGCCTCCCCAAATAGAGTCAGAACCCCTTACCTCCGGAAGGGAGACAACTTTGTAGAGGTTGGTTGGTTCGAAGCCCTTACAAAGATCGCCAAGACGTTAACCGCAGCGTTAGAGAAGGTGGGTACAAGCTCAGTAGCTGTTCTTGGTGGTGGAGCACTTACAAACGAGGACATCTTCGCATGGGTTAAGCTCTTCAAAGGTTACCTTGGGGTCGACTCTTGCGATGTGCAGCTAGGTAATGGAATAGACCCTAGCCTAGTTCTTCAAAGCTCCGTAGCAACCATCAACGAGGTCCTGGACTCCCGAGTTGTCGTGCTAGTTGATGCTGATATCGAAGAGGAGTTACCGGTTCTATTCCTTCGTCTTCGAGAGGCGGCTTTAGAAAAGCGCACTCGCTTAGTCGAAGTCGTCGATCATCTTACGTCGCTATCTGGAGTTGCGATGGAGACCGTTCTAGCAGTTGGATCAGAGATGGAGACCGCACTAGGAAACTTAAATCTTGAATCGCTTGCAGGCGCTCCGCTCGCTGGGTTTGAGGGAGAAGGGCTGGTCTTTGTCGTGGGGCAGTCGAGTGTTCTGAGGACGCAAAGCGTCCGAAGCCGAGCAGTAGCCCAGTTGCTTAAGAGGTATCCTAATGCGAAGGTGCTACCTGTTTTCTCTAAGCCAAATACTATGGGTGCTTTGCATCTAGGTATGTGTCCTGGTCTCCTGCCAGGCGGTCAAAGTCTCGACGCATCGAAAGCTCAGGTAGCATGGCCCAATCTTCCAGCGTCGAAAGGAATGAGTGGCCACGATGCTCTCGTGGCAGCTTCAAAACAGGACTTAGAGGTGCTTTTCTTGTTGGGTCCCGATGTTTTGTCCGAGTGCCCAGATAGACAGTTGGTTGAACGTGCGCTCGAGAGAAGCTCGCTTGTAGTCGCAGTTGACTCGATCTTCGGAGACCTCACGGATTTAGTAGATGTAGTTTTACCTCTTTCGGCCTTTGGGGAGTACATTGGAACATTTACCAATGTAGAAGGACGTATCGGTTCAGTTGGTCAGAAGTTAGTTCCACTAGGAGTGGCTCAAAAAGGCTGGGAGATAGCATCGGCAATCGCAACTTCGCTAGGGTATGACCTGGGATTTGAAAAAGAGGAAGATATCTGGAGAGAGATTGTAGCTCTGTCTCCGATGCATAGGGGTTTCAATCCCAAGCTACTTTCGAGAAGTGTTGATGGTGTGGTATTGCCCATAAAGACCAAGAAGGTGGAGATATCAAAACGTCATCTGTTGGATCCAGTTGCTACGCCGGGAATCTCATCTGTTACGAGACAAGCACCTCCTCTTGAAGAGCCAGAGACCGTCTTCGATGTCGAACTCGCAACGAATGATGAAGCCGAACAGGTTGATGTCGTTCAGAATGAGCGATCGAATTATATAGACGTCCTACTATCAGAGCTAAAGTCGCCGGATATGGTTGCCTCAGACGATGAGAGCTTACTTCAGTTATCTCTTATTCGAAGGCTTTATTCAAAGTCTCAAATGGTCGAGGAGTCGCCTACACTTTGTGATCTAGCGTCGGAGCCAAAGATCAGAGTATCTTCTCGGACTGCTTTACTGTCAGGGATTTCGCAAGGTGAATTGGCTTTTATTGCGCGTGAGAATTCAAGAAGTGATCCAATGGTGATTTCGGTCTCTGACTCAGTTCCAGATCGTTCGGTCGTTGTTGACTTTGTAGATGGCTTCGGATTGGAAGCGATAAGTGGATTAGAAGAGGGGAATCTAGTAAAGGTGGTGAAGGCGTAATGGGAGCCGATCCTCTGCTGCTTGGAGGAGTAAGTCTAGGCGTCATCATTTTGGTGATTGTGAAGGTCTTGGTGGCATTCGCAGTTTTGATGGTGACGGTCATGTTGATGGTTTGGTTCGAGCGTAAAGTCATATCTGACATGCAAAATAGAATTGGACCGAATAGAGCTGGTCCCTTTGGATTACTGCAGTCGCTTGCGGACGGTATAAAGCTGTTCTTCAAAGAAGACCTAGTTCCCGATCAATCTGATCGTTTCGTCTTTAAACTCGCACCGTATCTAGCTATTGTGCCGGCCTTCATCACCTTTACTATTGTTCCGATTGGAGGTTTCATAAAGATTTTTGGATATAAGACTGAGCTACAAGTAGCCGATCCTCCAATGGGAATTCTTCTACTTCTTGCCATGTCTTCAGTTTCGGTATATGGGGTGATGCTTGCAGGGTGGTCCTCTGGGTCGAAGTATCCATTGTTGGGTTCTGTCAGGGCATCGGCTCAGATGATTTCGTACGAAGCGGCCATGGGTCTTTCGATCGTTGCTGTTGTACTCGTTACTGGATCACTTTCAACCCGAGACATGGTGTTATCTCAGCAAGGTTCTTTTTTTGGAGTTGTTCCCCACTGGAACATCCTTCGACTAGGGGTTATACCATTTATTATCTTTATGATTGCCATTACTGCAGAGTTAAATAGACCCCCTTTTGATCTTGTTGAAGCAGAGCAAGAGCTTGTTGGCGGTTTTAACACTGAGTACTCCTCAATTCGTTTTGCCTTGTTTTACTTCCGATCTTTCATGAATACAGTTACTATGTCTGCGGTTATCGTGACACTGTTTTTTGGAGGACCCGATGGTCCGGATCCGAATTTTTTACATTGGCTTTGGCCTATTATCTGGTTTATAGTAAAGACCGGAGTGTTCGCCTTTATATATGTATGGCTCCGGGCGGCTCTGCCGAGACTTCGTTACGATCAGTTGATGGACCTTGGCTGGAAGGTGTTGATACCGTTGTCACTAGGTTGGCTGCTGGTTATCGCTGGGATGCAAATTTCGAAGATAGCTGGATTTGGCATGCTGGTTGC
>JAJYGA010000117.1 GCA_021785255.1 Actinomycetes bacterium | reverse complement strand
CGACGATCTGCTCAATGTCTGTAAAACAGCAATGGAACAAGTATGTGTTGACTTCGGCGTTCATCTAATCGAGTTCAACGGAGAGGACGATCATGTGCATCTCCTGGTTGAGTATCCACCAACCCTACAGTTATCTCGTCTTGTTAATTCCCTCAAAGGTGTATCGGCAAGGATGCTACGCAAACAGAGGTCGGCACAAGTAAAGAAATACTTATGGGGAGAGCACTTCTGGTCACCATCGTATTTTGTCGGTTCGGCGGGAGGCGCGAGCCTAGATGTACTGAAAAAATACATAGAGAACCAAAGGAGACCGAGCTAATATACGCCTATCCCTCCCCGCCCTAAAGACGGGGTTTCTCGGCGCGTTGGATGAAATAGCCGTGATATCTAGCTCGTGCCGAATCCATTGGGTTAGAGAGAGTTTGTGTCTTCTAAAACGAGGGGTCGGAGTAGACGGTTGGATTGGTTTTGGATCCCTAAGTTGCTTGGACAGCCTCTGTCTCAAGTAGATGGAGTTGTTGTTTTTCCATTTGGCAACGTCCTCGTAAACCTCCCAACGGCACCTTAATATTGGTCTGTAACTAACCAGATTCCTGACTCAAATCTGAAGCACCTATAAACCTCTTTCAGCACGGCCATCTGAATGATCGTGTACCGTTTCCGGAGGCTTTCTAGGTTGAAGTTCTCGAGAAACTCCGTAAACTTTTTGTCGTGTTTTTAGGTCTTGGTAGATTTTGGCCCACCGACGATCTTGCAAGTCCGACGAATCAAGCTTTAGGAGGACGTATCGCCACAGTTTTGATATGGGTGTAAAATTCTATCGCTGAGCGACCCTGTTCTCGGGAGTAAGAACTTGAAGCTTTGATGCCACCAAATGGTGCTTGAAGTTCTACTCCTGCCGTCTCTTCATTGACGCGTACCATTCCAGCTTGGATTCCATTGACGAATTCCATGGCCGTGTCAAGGCTGTTGGTAAATATGGATGCACTTAGCCCGTAGCGTACATTATTCGCGAGAGCTATGGCATGTTCAACGCTATGTGCTTCAATGATGCCCACTACTGGACCGAAGATCTCCTCTTGCGCAATTGTGGCATCGATCGATACCTGATCGAACACTGTAGGTGTAACGAAGTATCCATATTGACTGACGTTGGAAGCTCTTGACCCACCTACGAGCAATCTTGCGCCCTCTTTTGCCCCAGTGTTTATCAGGTTCTCCACTTTCTCTTGCTGGGCTTGCGATGCTACAGGTCCCAAGTAGTTGCGGGCATCAAGTGGGTCACCAATTGATAACTCTTTTACCCGCTGCACAAGTGCGTCTGTGAAGCTGGAACGGATCTTGTCCATAACGATTACTCTTGAGGTAGCGGTGCATTTTTGGCCTGCAGAACGCATCGCACCTGACACTACCATGTCTGCTGCTAAGGTGAGGTTTGCATCGTCGGCTACTATGACAGGGTTCTTACCTCCCATCTCCAGCTGATATTTAGCCCCTCGACCTACGGCTACTTCAGCTATGTGATGACCTACTGTAGTTGATCCTGTAAAGCTGATCGCGTTTACGCTTTCATGACGTATTAGCGCTTCTCCTGCTACAGCGCCTTTCCCGAGCACCAGGTTGATCGTCCCAGATGGAAACAGGTCGGCTATTAGATCAATCAGTACGTATGCGCTTAGAGATGACAGTTCTGCAGGTTTAAACACTACTGTATTTCCGTAGACGAGAGCGGGTGCTAGTTTCCATGCTGGTATTGCTAATGGGAAGTTCCAAGGTGTAACGATTCCGACAGTACCAAGAGGTTCGCGGGTTGTGTACTGCAGAGTATCCGCTTTGGCGGCGGGTATTACGTCTCCAACACTATGGAGTCCTTCGCCCGCGTAATAGCGTAAGATGGCGGCTGCACGTGCGGCCTCGCCTCGTGTCTCAAGTATTGGTTTCCCCATCTCTTTGGTTGCGACTTCGGCGAGGAGGTCAAGGTTTGCCTCAAGTCTTGATGCGGCCTGATGCAGCAAATTGCCTCGAACGGCATATCCAAGTCGCTGCCATTCAGTCTGACTTTTTTTAGCTGCCCGAACCGCAGCATCGATCTCGCTTTCTCCAGCATCGGGTATGGTTCCTATTTGTTCAGTAGTATTTGATGGAGAGTGTATCTCTACACTTCCTTTAGTGCTCCACTTGCCGTCTATGTGATTTTGAGCTTCTATCATTAGATTCCTCTTTCTTATGGGTTGTGACTAAGCATTTTGGTTACACAGGGTTAAAATTGAATTTTTTGCGTGCGTTCAACACATGATTGGTAATCCGGTGCAGGATCATGGAAGAAGTAGCACTTTCCCTCGAGGTCCTTTCCGAACCCGAAGAACCTCCAGAGCTCTTTCCCAGTTTTCAAGTGGAAATCTGTGCGTGATGAGGAACTCAGGATGAAACACGCCAGTATTAAAGAGTTTTACAACGCTAGTCCAAGCATCGGAGGTGTAGCTGAAACTTCCAACGAGCGTCAAGTCATTATTGACAACATCGTCAACAGCTAAGGGAACTGTCGCGCCATGAGGAGGAAGACCCAAAAAGAGCACCTTACCACCTCGATGAACTGCCTTTAAGGCGTGAGGAACAGCCTGGACCGAACCGGAGGCCTCAACGACCAGATCAAAGGCGCCTCCCGCAGTTTGAGGATTAGTTTCAAAGCGTGTAACTCCGGCCAAACGTGCAAGTTCTGCTTGCTCTGCACTCATGCCGAGCATTACTATTTCTGTAGGTGACCATAGAGACATCAGGTGTGCGCTAAGCAGAGCTATAGTACCGTCGCCAATGATCAGTACTCGAGCAGCAGGAATAGGACTTGTCCGCATAAGGCCCCTGTAAACGACGGCACCTGGTTCTATGAGCGTTGCGGCTTCCAGTGACAAACCGCTAGTAATTCTGTGAGCTTGATGGGATGGAATCAAGACATATTCACTTGCACCACCGTCGCGAGTGAATCCAATCTCGTCGTAGTTGCTGCATACATTGGTATTTCCTGCGTGACATGGCTGACAGTTCCAGCAGGGAACGATACCCTCCACCACTATTGAAGTTCCGGGTGGAAAAGTTCCAGAAGGATCGCTGACCACCGTGCCCGACCACTCGTGTCCTATGGAGACCGGGTAGTTCACATAGTTTGGATCGATAGTGCCGTCGATAATTTCCAGATCGGTGCCGCATACCCCGACTGCAGCTGGTTTTACGAGGATTTCTGTGGAGTTGGGTGCCAGTTCAGTTCTTTGCTCAATCTTGATGTGTCCTGGTTCTGTGACTACTAACGCACCCCAACTAGAGGTGAGCACTAGTTACCACCTTTCCTTTTGGATGAAAGTCTCATGAATGGCTCCATCGAGGGATTGGGTAATTTTTTCAGCGTAATTTTTGACAATCTGACCGATTTCCTCGATTCTCCAGGAAGCTAAATCACCTTTGATGCCAGTAACACTGATTGCGCCAGCTGACTTGCCAGTGTGGTCGAAAAATGCGGCGCTCACGCAGAAAACGCCTTCTGCGTCCTCTTCATCGTCGACAGCGAATCCGCGTTTACGAACCAAGGTTAGGTTGTCGATGAGAGTGTCGATATCGGTAATTGTATGTGAGGTTCTTGGTGCCAGACCAGTTTCTGCGCAGATCGCTCTGACTTGGTCTTCTGTTAAAGTAGAAAGTATGGACTTCCCGGCTGCCGACGCATAAGGTACTTCGCGCTGTCCAAGTGGTGTGTAGAACCTTACGCTGCCGGGTCCGTCTACTCTGTCCAAAAAAACCGGGTAGCCGTTGTCGTTGACTGCAACTCGGGACGTCATTTTTGTCTCCTCAGTCAGTGCTATTAGAATTGGTCTGCACAGATCTCCAAGAGGAACTCGTTGACTTGCAATGTCGCCCAGTCTTACCAAATTTGAACCTAGACAGTATCGTGGTCCCGGTTTAGCATCCGAGAGATACCCCGCTCCTACGAGGGTTCGGGCAATCGACAACGTAGTACTCTTCGAGGCTCCTAGAGTTTTGGCAAGCTCGCTGAGGGAGAGTCCGTCTGGTGGTCCGTCAGCTACTATTGAGACCAATTTAAGGGCCCGCACAACGCTTTTTACGGTATAACGATCTGTGTCAGTTGAGGTCTCAGCGTTTGAGTCCATTCAGTCTCTCCTCTGATTTGTTCGGTAACACCGAATAATAGTTACAAGATTATATCTTAGTTAGTTTGCTCTTGACAAAGTTTCACGAGCTATGTATCATAAATCAGAACTAAGTTCGGTGACACAGAACGTATTAGAGAGATGTTGGGAAATGTCGTTGATCTAGCTTGATTTTCGATTTAGACAAAAAGACGACGAAGTCTAGGAGGCTGGCAAGGGAAGTGGATGCCAAATTGCTCCGAGGGGGAATTAATAGAAGTTTTCAGTTCCGAGCCGTAAGCCATTCATGAAATTTACGCACGCAAGTGATTAGGAGGTTGTAATAAGAATAGGGTCGGCACAGGTTTGTGATTGGTTAGAGAGTCCAACAAATTCAAAACGGCGTATCCGTCGTATAACGCTAGGCAAGAGTGTCGTAAAGACAGAGGGGCGAGAAATGAGAGTTTCAAGAAAGTTACGTAGAACATCAAGGTGGAGCCTTTTAGGGATCACAAGTACAGCTTTAGCTGCAGTACTTGCGTCTTGTGGAAGTGCCCAGGCATCAAGTACGTCGAGTGCGAATACAAAAGTAAATCTAGTTCTTTGGCAAAACCTTGGAAATGGAACTCAGGCTCAGATGGTTCCCGTACTTATAAAAGCGTTTGAGAAGACGCATCCAAATATTACGATTACAAACGTTCAACAACCTCGCTCGAACTATTTTGCATTATTACAAACAGCTGCGGTATCGAAATCGGGTCCAGACCTGGTGAATATGTGGACTGGATTATTCACAATGCAGTATAAATCATATCTTGAACCACTGAAGAAGTATGTTCCACAGTCCGACCTGGCCAGAGTCAACGGACTTCAATGGTCTAATGTCGGTTTCAAAACAACTTCAAATCCTTATGTAATACCGCTGCAACAGCAGTTCTATATAGGTTTCTATAATAAGGCCTTGTTTAAGAAGGCGGGCATAACGTCCGCTCCTCAAGACTGGACCCAGCTTTTTGCGGACTGTAAGTTGCTAAAAGCGGCCGGAACCACTTGCATTGAGGAAGGAACTCAAAATCTGAGTGGCGAGTTTTATCCGTGGTATGACCTTAGCTACTTGATGGCTGGAATCCTTACACCTCAGCAGTGGGAGGGTCTCTATAACGGAAGTACCAAGTGGACGAACCCGACGATTGTGGCTCAATTGAACGAGTGGCATAAGCTTTACGCCGATGGTTATATAAATAGTAATGCTCTAACTGCTACCAATGTCCAGAGCAATTTCTTGAATGGAAACGCGGCTATGATCATCAAAGGGAACTGGGACACTTCGCAGTTCTATTCGACCCTTGGCAAGAATGTCGGTGTGTTTGCACCTCCATTCTCCAATAAGCCAATGCACGGTGTTGTGGAGTTTGCAGGAAATGGACTGGCTATTACCAGCTATTCAACACATAAAGCGGCAGCAGCTGAGTTCCTCCGATTCCTTACGACTCCTCAAGCTGGCAAGATCGTGGCACAATCGGGTCTGATCCCAGATGTGAACGGGGTGCCGGCAACCAACCCACTTGCTTCCCAGATGCTTTCTTTGGTTAATAAGCAGGGATATACGGTTTATCCGATGCTCGACAACGTTACTTCACCAGGTGTTGTAACCGCTGGAAGCAGCGTACTGCCAGACATGTTGGTTGGCGGTGTGAGCGCCCAAAATGCAGCTAGCAGCTTAGCGCAGGCTTGGACTCAGCTGCCTGCTTCAGAGCGTGGACCTAGCTGGTCGGGATATAGTGTCCCTTAGAGAAGCAGCCTTTCTATTAAAGAATCTGAAGTTCGAGGGTACTAGGTATTACCTAGTACCCGAACGTCGAACTGAAGGACGAGTAGTTCTACAGCGTCGAAACAAAATGAATTTCGTTAGTCCTTGTGGCTACGTGGCCGCCATAGCAAAAGGAAATGGACAACTCTTGTGAGCGTTAAGCCAGGCGTTGATTTACCAGAGACCAGCCAGGAATCAGTTGCAGGGAAGGCACCTTCATTCAATCGTGATCGAAGTCGTACCGGTATTTTATTAGTTTTGCCGGCGGCTGCTGTGGTCTCAGTTTTCCTTTTGGTTCCAATTGGAGAAGCTATTTATTACTCGATGACCAACTGGAATGGCCTGAGTGCTCAGTGGGAAGGACCAAGCACTTACGTCACAATGTTCAAGGACCCACTATTTTGGCGAGTTTTAGAGAACAACGCCGTCCTCCTTCTAGCAGTACCGGTGACGTTGATGTGTGGCGTTACACTTGCAGCGCTTTTAAATGAACATGTATGGGGATGGCGAATATTTCGAGCCGCGATCATCGTGCCTACTGCAGTTTCTTGGGTCGTGTTGGGTGTTGTTGGAATCCAGGCGTTCGCACAAAACGGAATGTTGAACTCAATGCTCGGCAGTCTCGGACTTCATTTTCTGGAGCACAACTGGCTCGGTAGTCCCTTGAGCGCGTTGACGGCCGTTGCTATCACCTTTGTGTATTCACTGGTAGGAGTAAATACACTGATATTCGTTACTGGCATGGCAACTATAGATCCCAGCGTCTATGAAGCGGCAAGACTTGACGGGGCAACATGGTGGCAAAGTTTTACGAAACTGACTGTCCCACTTTTAAAACGATACTTTGTTTTTACCTTTGTAATAACGGCGATAAGTGCATTTTCGGCACTCTTCAGCCTTATATTTACGATGACCAGTGGTGGTCCAAACTATGGCACTACCACAATTGAATTTTTCATATACCAACAGGCCTTTGGAACGGGAGCATTTGGAACCGGTGCTCTCCTGGGGATTGTGCTGTTGGTGATTCTCTCTAGCGTCAGTCTGATGCAACTCAGATTAATGAGCAGGAGTGAGTAGTGCATCTCAAAGTTTTTATTTCAGTATCGATGAATGGAGTGACATGATGAGAAAAGAGAAGACGGGTGGAGGGATGTGACACAGGGCCAAGTTGACAGTAGACCTATAGCTTCCGGGCAAGGTTCGACCGAAGTAGAGAGTCGGAAGAGGAGAGTCTCGGTGCCTCCTGGCCGAGTCTTTATTTTCTTGATTCTTTTCGTGGTTTCAGTGGTAATTATGTATCCGTTCTACTTTATGGCGGTTACATCCATGCGGTCGCAATCACAATATGAGTTGGGTAAGGGATTTTCGTTTGCTAGTTGGATTCAACTGTTCCAGAGCGTTCCGGTGGCCAAGGAAATGCTCAACTCGCTAATTGTTTGCGCGTGTGCTATCGTAATAATTCTGGTCTTGGCCACTAGCGCAGGATTCGCTCTTGCCAAAGCCCATTTCCGAGGACATGGTTTTGTTTTGCTGGGTATCGTCGGAGGAATGATGATTCCTGTTCAGTCGATCATCATTCCTGAGTACGTGAACTTTGTTGGCCTTCATCTAATTAACAATTATTTTGGTGCAATTTTGGTGTACGTTGCGGTTGGCACACCATTTGCAACTTTCCTAATGACTACCTATTTCCGAGGCGTGCCAGAAGAACTAATTGATGCTGGACGATGCGACGGTCTAGGGTATGGGGGAGTTTTCACTCGTATCGCGCTCCCTATTGCGAAACCTGCTTTAGCTACGGTGGTTGTTCTCCAATTCATACCTATTTGGAACGATCTACTGGTTGGTTTGCTATTTCTTCAGGAACCCAATGTTCGTACCTTCACTGTGGGCTTAGGTGTTCTTGCGTCGTCGCGAGTGGTTAGCATTCCAGGACTCATGGCTGGATCCCTTCTAAGCACAATTCCCGCTGCCGTAATTTACATAATTTTTCAAAGATACTTGGTGAGCGGTTTGACTTTAGGAGCCTCAAAGTAGGAGATCTCGACCTAGTGAAATAGTTGATATTTGCGCAGGAGTTGTTGGAGGTTGGGACTTACTCCTACGGGAAATATGGGAATGTCGTTCGATTGAAGAAGGAGAGAAAATGGCTATCTATCTAAGGGCACCAGACGGAGCTTATTCTGACAGAGTTCTCGTTGCAGGAGATCCGGGCAGGATCACCCGCCTCGGCCAAAGTTTGGATGAAGCCGAACTGGTGACCGAGCATCGAGGTCTGATCGGATATACCGGTTACTACAAAGGTGTTAGAGTTAGCGTGCAGACTAGTGGCATGGGATGTCCAAGCATGACCATGGTGGGAACTGAACTGCTCGACTATGGGGTGCGTCGTATTATTCGCATTGGCACCTGCAGCGCGTTTGCAGTAGGAGTGAAGAACGGCGATCTTATCGTTGTTACGGGAGCGGCTGCTGGGGATGGTACCACTCACAGTCTGGCAGGCGGGTCACCTTACGTATGCGTGCCAAACCTTAACCTTACTGCTACCCTTTCCAGCCTTGCAGATAAAGGACAACTTAGGTACCATCTGGGTCCTGTCGTGACGGTTGATGTCGAGCCTCATCTAAATGCTAACTCCACCGCTGCATGGAGAGAGCAGGGATTATTGGCCGTCGAGATGGAATCTGCCGTTCTTTTTCATCTAGCACTTAGGGCTCCTGCGAAAGGTCTTGGTGCTGTTGAAGCTGCAACTGTGCTCACGGTGTCCGACGGTCTGGAAGGTCATCCGGATGGATTGCAAAAATATATGTCCGACGAGGATTTAGATGCGGCAACAGCAAAGATGCACCAAATAGCGCTTGACGCTCTTATTTCATAATGGATTGCAAAGATTTGAAGGGAAAGAATGGCAACAGTCAATCTAGAGAACATTAAGAAGTCCTATGCGAATGGCTTTGAGGCTGTCCACGGACTAGACCTGTCAGTTGGCGAGGGCGAATTCATGGTGCTTGTAGGTCCATCTGGATGCGGAAAGACCACGGTGCTGAGGATGGTTGCTGGACTTGAGGAAGTAACGTCTGGAACTCTTAGATTCGGAAATCGAGTGATGAACAACGTTCCTCCGCGAGATCGGGACATTGCCATGATATTTCAGAACTACGCCCTTTATCCACATATGAGCGTTTCAGACAATATAGGATTCGCTCTGAAACTCCGAAAAATGCCGAAAGATGTTATTTCAAAGCAAGTTGGCGAAGCCGCAGGAATTCTTGGACTGATCAATTGGTTGGATCAAAAACCCGGTCAGCTTTCAGGAGGACAGCGCCAACGAGTTGCGATGGGCCGTGCAATAGTACGTGAACCGTCTGTATTTTTAATGGACGAACCCCTATCCAACCTTGATGCGAAACTCCGTGTTCAGATGCGAGTCGAGGTCTCTCGAATTCAGAGAAGACTTGGCGTTGCCACATTTTATGTGACGCATGACCAGACCGAGGCGATGACCATGGGGGATCGCGTGGCGGTGCTAAATAACGGTTCATTGCAGCAATGCGATGTTCCTCAGGTTCTGTATGATCGTCCGAACAATATTTTTGTAGCTGCATTCATTGGATCTCCTTCGATGAACCTCTACGAAGCGTTTCTTGGTAGCAATAAAACAACTCTTTCTCTAGGGTCTCAATCTATTGAACTTACGGACGACTTGGTAAAACTTAGAAAGGGACTGAACAGGTATGCAGGAAAAAAGCTGATAATTGGTGTACGGCCAGAACATCTAATGATACCGGGAAGCAACGATCAACCGTATTTGTACGGCGATGTCGACTTAATTGAGGCTCTTGGTTCTGAGCTTTTAGTGCATTTTTCAATAGACGCGAGACGTGTCCATGCCTCCGGTGTCCAAGAAGATTTGGACACCGGATTTTCAATCTCTGGCGAGGGTGTAGCGAGAGCGCATGCACGTACAAATGTTTCTATCGGTAACCGAGTTCAAATAGGTATCTACGTGGAAGGGATTCAATTCTTTGACCCTACTAGTGGCAATGCAATTTGGGATTAATACTTTGAAAGATCAAAGGATTACGTCGATATCGGAGGGTGACGGTGTCCATAGGAACTCAAAAACAGTTGCAGTTCACGGACGTATTCGCTGGCGGAAATTCATGAAGTGGGCCAAGACATGCCAACATTACGGTGTGAATATAGCGCGATGAGTGCGATATTGACGATCTTGCGCTCAAATGCTATGCTAGTACAGAATTAGGGTCGGTATGACAGAACAAAATAAACGCAGCGAATTGAGAGCACAAGCTGCTATGGTGCGTCTTTTGGATTGGCTGGATATATCAAATCGCTCGGTGGTCGTGTTAACAAAACGGAGTTCTGTAGAATGGATTACGGGTGGAACGAGCCAACCAGTGGATCGCAGCGCTTCTGTATGTGACGTATGGGCGGTTGTTACCCGTGAAAAGTCGACGTTAATAACCAGTGAGGTTGAAGCCAGCCGAGTGTTGGATGAAGCTCTTCCTCGCTCGCATGGCTTTTCTGAAGTGGTCACTGTTCCGTGGTATGAACTCTCTGCAAGAGCACGGATTGTTGCTGAAATAGCTGGACTTAAGCCAGACGCGATTCCAAGTGATGGCTGTGCCGATTTTGGTGAGGATATCTCTGACGATTTAATTGCGTTGCGCTTGAAATTGTCGAATCCGGAACGTGAAGAGCTGAGATCGCTTGGCCTCGATACAACACAAGTGGTCGAAGAAGGACTGCGGAGTTGGCGACCAGGAGAGAGCGACAGATCCTTGCAAGCAAGAGTTTCTTATGGCTTAGAGATGTCGGGCGCACATCCAGTTGTAATCATTGTAGGAGGAGATAAACGTGTTGAACGTTATCGACATCCGTTAGCAATGGGTGTCCCGGTATCGCGCATCGCAATGGTAGTTGTGGTGGCCGAAAGATATGGTCTGCACGTTGCCACTACTCGGTTTGCATCTGCTGAGAAAATTGCGCCTGAGAAAAGGCGACTGTTTGAATCAGTACGACGAATTGAATCCGCCATACTGCGAGAATCGGTGCCAGGAAAGACCTACGGTGATCTGCTTCGCACAATGGACAGGGCGTACGCACGAGAAGGCATACCTGAGGGATGGAGAGGACATTACCAAGGAGGTCCAATTGGCTTTGCTCAGCGTGAGTTTGAAATTGCGCCGAACCAGCGGAACTCCCGATGGTTTGCTCAGCGAATGGAGGTTGGTCATGCTATTGCCTGGAATCCCAGCCTTGAAGGTGGAGCCAAAGTTGAAGACACTTATTTGATAACGGAATCGGGTCCAGACTTGATGACTAGATCACCTTCATGGCCTAGTCCTCAAGGCTGGGAAGCCGCGTCGCTGAGTGCAAATGTTCTTGAAGTTTGAGTGCGCTCTGGGCGCACGAGATTCTGCTTTGTCAGATATTTAGAAAGGTGGTAGAAGATGATTGGATCGGAGGTCCTTGCACTGAGAGGATTTGGGTCAGAGCCTATTCCAGCTCCAAGTGCTGCTAGATTCCCGGATGGTGCTCATTTTCGAATTGAGATCCCAAGTGTAGAGGGCCCAGAAGTGCTGAAGGCTGTTGTGGATGCAGGCAAAGATAATGGAGTAGTCGTAAATCGAGTTTCACAGGGAAGCGGGGCAATGATGCTCAGTGCAGCTGAGCTTTCAGAGATGGCTCGTATAGGTGCTGACTCAGGTCTGGAAGTATCGTTGTTCATCGGACCTCGTGAAGAGTGGGATATTGGAAGTTTTTCTCGGTCAGCTGACGGGCCAACGTTGGCGGGTAGGTTGAGAGGCTTCAGGCAGCTCCGCTACGCGATTGATGACGTGATGCGAGGTATAGACAAAGGTATTAGGGGATTTCTTATAGCAGATACCGGACTTTTGGAGTTACTAACCGCAATGCAGTCTGATGGCGAAATCCCATCGTCGGTGGTATGGAAAATCTCTGCCGTTTTAGCTCCGTCAAATCCAGTCACGTTCGCTCAACTGGAGAGACTTGGAGGCACAACGGTGAACGTGCCCGCAGATACTACTCTTGGACAACTGGCTGAGATGCGCTCGGTTAGTGCAATGCCAATTGACCTTTATGTTGAGTCACCTGATTCAATGGGAGGCGTAGTTCGGGGCCAAGAGACTGCAGATTTAGTAGCAGTCGCTGCTCCTATGTATGTAAAGTTTGGACTCAGAAATTCGAAGCCCCTCTATCCAAGCGGCTTACACTTGGTTGATGAGGCGATAATGATCGCCAAGGAGAAGGTCCATCGGGCCAAGGTAGCACTGGAGTGGGTGCAAGCGAGCGAGTTTGAACTCCTTCAGTCGATGCCCGGTGCGAAAGGTCTTGGGATACCTGAACCATAGTTGTGGGAATTGTATTTAGAAATCGTTGGAAAGAAAGATGTGCGCGTATGAAACCGCTTCGTAGCAATGCTTGGTTTTCAAATGATGATGAGGTCGCCGTACTGCATCGAGTGGCATTGGCCTCTGCGGGAGTATGCAAGCGAACGCATGATGATAAACCGATAATTGGCATTGCTAACTCTGCGAGTGATCTGAATCCGTGCAATCTTCCGCTAAGTAACTTGGCTAGTGCTGCAAAGATGGGAGTTCTACAGGCGGGAGGTTTGCCAGTGGTGTTTCCCACTATGTCCCTTGGTGAAGACCTCATGAAACCTACTGCCATGCTCTATAGAAACCTGCTGTCAATTGAGATTGAAGAGATGATCAGGGCTAATCCTTTAGACGGGATCATCGTGTTGGCTAACTGTGATAAGACTATTCCGGGTGCACTTATGGGCGCAATTAGCGCCAACATTCCGACAGTGTTGATCACAGGCGGTGCTAGGCCTGCGGCCCGATTCCAAGGACGCCGAATCGGAACAGGTACGGACCTGTGGAGACTATGGGATGAGAGGCGTGCAGGGCGACTTGGAGACGAAGCCTGGGATGAGTTGGAGAAAACTTTGTCATGTGGTGTTGGTGCTTGTAATACCATGGGAA
Organism: Actinomycetes bacterium; assembly: GCA_021785255.1. Taxonomy (GTDB): domain Bacteria; phylum Actinomycetota; class Acidimicrobiia; order Acidimicrobiales; family Acidimicrobiaceae; genus Ferrithrix. Next base: position 6,618 of record JAJYGA010000117.1, on the reverse strand, counting down.
CGGCTTCGTCGATGGCTATAGTTATGGAAGCCATGGGGTTTATGGTTCCAGGATCTAGTACCATTCCAGCAGGTGACCAGCGAGGGTATCATGCTGGAATGAAGGCAGGCGAGTTGGCGGTATTTTGTGTAAAGAGTGATTTAACGCCAACAAAGATACTCACTCGATCCTCCCTTAACAATGCAATCAAGGTATTAAATGCAATTGGCGGCTCGACCAATGCCATCATTCATTTATGTGCAATAGCTGGTCGAGCGGGCATCGAAGTGTCTTTAGAGGACTTCAGCGCTCTCGGAAAAGATGTTGGAGTCCTAGTTGATGTTGAGCCTACCGGACAATACTTAGTCCATGATTTTGATGCCGGAGGTGGTGTGCCAGCACTTTTAAGAGAATTAAGTGAACACCTGTCCCATGCGACAATCAATATTGCTGGTCAACGTTTAGATGAAGTCATTGCCAGCGCACCTTCTCCAGGCGGAGCTATTAGACGCGACTCTGAACCCCTGGCAACTGGAGGCGCGTTTGGGATACTGAGAGGCACTCTTGCACCCGATGGTGCCGTTATCAAGAAACCGACAGCCTCCAAGCGGTTGTTTCGTCACAAAGGGCCGGCCTTGGTCTTTGGTAGTTACGCTGAAATGCTTGCAAGAATTGACGATCCAGATTTGGAGGTAAGCGCTGAGAGCATATTGGTGTTAGCAGGATGTGGACCTGTCGGAACGCCGGGGATGCCCGAATGGGGAATGATCCCCATACCGACGAAACTCGTGAAGCAAGGCGTTAGCGATATGTTGAGGATAAGCGACGCTCGCATGAGCGGGACGAGCTTTGGTACAGTTGTGCTCCACGTTGCACCTGAAGCGGCTGTGGGGGGCCCTCTGGCGCTGGTCATTTCTGGAGATATTATTGAGATCGACGTGGAGGCAGGTCGTCTAGATCTCGTTGTGCCTGTTGCGGAGTTGGAGAGACGACGATTGCAGTGGTCAGCTCCTGCATCTCCTCACCTTCGAGGTTGGCCAGCTCTATATCGCGATCACGTTATGCAAGCGCCGCAGGGTTGCGATCTAGATTTTCTCATCGAACCCAAGGGTGCACGTTTACCGTTTATAGAACCTGAAATCGGGCGGTCGTAGTTGTCGAGAACGAGAATTTTCGTCTGTCGTTATTTTTAGGATAGTTTCGAAGAAGATGATATCTAATGGAAGCGGTCTATATACCCCTATATCGAGCTGCAGTTCGTCCATGAGGTAGAACGGACAAGTCATCTATGGGAGTTGACGACACATTTGTGCTGGATCTATTCGCAAGGGGATTGCATGTGGGTGAAATGCTTTTAGGCGGTGACGAACATGAGTCATTTCTCAATTGGAAAGTCGCTATTGACGCTCGTGTGGAACTTGGAGAGCGCCCTGTTTGGGATGAAGTGTCCAACACCCTCGTATGGGTAGATATAAATGGTGGGACTATTCATCGATACTCACCTCAGCTGGGTGATGAAGTCTTAGTCGATTTGGGCGTTTCTGTTGGAGCTGTTGGCCTTGTGCGTGGAGGTGGGTATGTCGCAGCAACGGAACTGGGATTCATATTTGTCGACACCTCTGGACGTGTCCTTGCGGATCCAATTCGCCCCAATGACATGGGCGACGATGTCAGGTTTAATGATGGAGCATGTGATCCTTGTGGCCGATTCTTCGCGGGAACGACCGCAAAGGATAGTAGTCCGAAACTAGGCAGTCTCTACCGCTTAAATACTGATCTTAGTATAACAACTGTTATTGACGAGGTGACTGAGTCGAACGGAATTGGTTGGAGCCCAGATGGTTCGATCATGTACTATGTGGACTCTGGAGAACCCAATGCAGCGATTCGATCATTTGTATTTGACAGCGCCAGTGGGAACATTGGATCGGAAACGAAGTTGGTATCGGCACATGAGAGTTGGGGAGTTCCCGACGGTCTGGTTGTTGACGTGGATGGATGCCTTTGGGTTGCGTTTTGGGGTGGCGCCGCTCTCAGGAGGTTTTCGCCCCTGGGACACCTTTTGGAAACTTATCTCGTTCCAGTTAAATATCCAACTTGCCCAACTTTTGGAGGAAAAGACTTCACCGATCTTTATGTTACGACCGCGTGGGGGGACGATGACGTTTTACAGCGAGATGCTAATGCTGGGAATGTTTTTCTGGCTGTAGCTCCGATCGCCGGCAGGCCCGCATATCGTTTTGGAAGACCTCTCCGATAGCGTCTTGTGGTTCCGTTTCTCAGGTGCCTGTGAAACTCGGATGAGGTCGTTAGAGAAGCCATACACATAAACTCCAAGAGTTCATTAGGTGCTGAAAAGTTCTGTGACGTGGTCTGTGAGGATAAAGATGAAACCTTAGAACTCTCAATTACAGAAATGCAATACAACGAGGGACTATATTATCAGCTCATTAGAGGAACACCGTAAGCGGTGGACGGAACGGTTATATCGCAGTTAGCCTTGGTAAGTATCGTAGGCCTTTAAAGAGCAATGCTGAGTTCATCTCCGTAATCGACAGTGTCGCCTAGCATTTCTCCGATAGGCACGCAATCTACTCCTTGAGCTGCGAGGAACTTTTCAAATGAATCTGGTGATGAGGTAACGACCAAGACTCGATCTGGTTTCTCTCCCAAGAGGTCTGTGACTGTTAGCGTGTCATGGTCTAGTCGACAACCCACGTTGGAGGCGCGACAGATCTCTTTGGTGGCTCTCAGGATTCCGCCTGAACTTACACTATGTAAGACTCGAACATTTAGTTCAGTGGCATTATTAAAGAGTTCAACTACTAAATCTCTTAACATCACAACCTTTTGGTAGTCGAAGTCGAATAGAGATCCCCCGTCTTCGGATAGATGCTCAAAAGCAACTTTGGAGCCAGATAAGGTGTTGCACCTAGATCCCAATAAATAAAGACGAGAGCCTGTTTCAGCGCGTGTAAACATGGGCAAAGGAAGACGAGGTATGTCAGAGACACCAACTGTAGTAACAGTTGGTGTGGGATCAATATCGGTTCCGTTCGCTTCGTTATATAGACTTACATTTCCCCCGACTACAGCGATATTTAGTTCCTTGCATGCCTGAGCGATTCCATCTATGGCCTCAGAGAGTTGCCACATTACCTCTGAATGGGTCGGGTTGCCAAAGTTCAAACAATCTACTAATGCTACGGCTTTTGCGCCGACGCAAGCAATATTGATTGTCGACTCTACTACTGTCGCGGCAGCGCCTTTATTGGGGTGCACCTTGCACCACCTCGGATTACCATCGACTGAAACCCCAAAGGCTCTTTGTGCCCTACCGACTCCAGGAGCGGATACTTGTAGTAATGCGGCGTCTGACCCTGGTGGAACTATGGTATTCAGAAAGAGTTGATGATCATATTGGCGAAATACAAAACTTGGATCAAACTCAGTCTTCGAAAGATAAATTTTTAGAGCGTCGTCGATAGTGTTAATTTGAGGTTCTCTTTGAAGCTGGGATCTCCAGGTGGGAGGTTCGGAGCGTTCGCGATCATAAAGTGGAGCCTCGTCGGCAAGAGAGCTGGCCGGTACTTCGGCAAGGAGTTCTCCTCCTTCTCTGTCGAAAACTCGCAATATGCCACGTATTTTCCCGTCAATCCAGGGTGAAGGGTCTTTGACTTCTCCAATGACTGCGGCCTCTACCTCCCAATGATTGGCTAGTGAGAGAACCTTATCAAGGTTATCTGGTGTCGTGATTGCCAACATTCGCTCTTGGGACTCTGAGATCATGACCTCGAAAGGTTCCATGTGTTTTTCTCTTCTGGGTATTTTGTCGAGGTACACGTCCATGGAGGATCCACCTTTTGCAGCCGTCTCCGAGGTTGCACACGATAATCCAGCCCCACCTAGATCTTGTATTCCCACAAGTAGATCTGAACGAAGGAGATCAAGGCAGAGCTCTATAAGTTTTTTCTCTTCGAAGGGATCTCCTACTTGAACCGATGGTCGTTTCGAAGAATCGGTTTCGCCTTCAAATCCAGCAGACGCTAATACCGAAACACCTCCAATGCCATCGCGTCCAGTTGGTGCACCGAGAAGAACCACTTTGTTTCCAGTTCCTGTTGCAGCGGCCCTTATAAGATGCTCTTTAGGCGCAATACCAATAGCGGCAACGTTTACAAGCGGATTATAGGCAAACTTCTCTGCGAAGTGTGTTTCACCACCGACCGTCGGCACTCCAACTGCGTTCCCATATCCTGATATTCCTGAAACAACTCCTTTGAATATCCACCGAGATTTTGGATCATCTTGAGGACCCATCCAAAGGCTGTCTAACAAGGCGATAGGCCTAGCGCCGACGGTAAAAATGTCTCTGAGTATTCCTCCCACCCCCGTTGCAGCACCCTGATACGGCTCGATTGCCGATGGGTGGTTGTGGCTCTCCATGCGAATGGCGAGCGCAAAGTTGTCTCCGAGATCAATTACACCGGCGTTCTCTCCAGGCCCCATGATCACGGTTTCACCCTCAGTTGGAAGTCTTCGGAGGTGAATCCTTGAAGACTTGTAGGAACAGTGTTCAGACCACATGACTGAGTACATTGCAAGCTCTAAAGCATTTGGAGGCCTCTGGAGCACTTCTTTTATCATTGCGAACTCGTCATCTGATAAACCTAAAGCTTCATGAAGTGATTGAGACATATGATATCCAAGATAGCAATACTGTTGCGGCAGGAGGGACGTCTTTTGTGCTTATGGGATCAAATCTTATCTCCGAAGGGAGGTGGGATCGTGCTCTCTCGAAGAATGAAAACAAGGCTGACCCTTCGATGTTCACGGGAGAATTTAGTGGAGCATAAGACGTCATAGCAAAGGTCATTCGCAGCTCTGCGGCAGAAGTCGTGAGAACTTTTAAAGGAGAGATCTAATTAACCAACGGCAAAGTCCGATTCGGTTCATACGACATTTTATTTGGTGTGTGGTGAAGATTAGCTTGACCAAAGAGAGGATACTTCTTTGTTTTCATGTCGAAGGTAGAAGTGAACGGCTCAGATCTCCTTTGTTGGCCAGGGTTGTCTTTGTCGTGGAATGACTCTTGTCCAAGGGGTTGGGAGCGGATCACTCCTTGCAACCGTCGTTGGCCAGGACCTGGCAGAGGATGAGAACGGGATCTTTCGTATCGTCCGAAAGGTAGCCAAGAACCGGGTGATCCGGGTTGTAGATCCCGGGGCCCGTCACGGACACAAGGCCTCGTCTCGGAGCTTTGACGGATATGAGGGCCATATTGTACTTGATCCGGATTCAAAGACCATCACGAAAACGGTGGTGACCGCTGGAAATGCCGGGGACGCAAGCGTAGGCGAAGAGCTCATTGAAGATGTGCTCGGAGGGGACGATGCCAGCCATGTAGACGCGGGGAATCCCATATCCGAATCACAGTCAAGTTGCGTCTATGGCGATGCTGCATATGGAGTCGGTCAATTCCAGTCCCGACGTGGGGCTGCCCACATCGATTCAAAGTGCAAGACATAGCCACGAAACGCGAAAGAGGGTCTGTTCCAAGGGGCGGCTTCCGCATTGATCTCAAAGCTGGGACGGTTCTCTGTCCCGGAAATATAGAGGTCAGGGTCCGACGCCTCAAAGCCGGTGTCGGAATCGCCAAGTTCGGTCCTTACTGTGGAACCTGCTCCTTGGCCAAGAGGGCTATCTTTGCTCGCACAACTTGTGCAGCCCGGGTATTGCGCTTGGCGATCACCGAGACAAGGAACTCTTTGTCCTCATCACTCAATGCGGCATAGGTAGGTTTGTAACCAGTTCGTTTCTTATCTCCTTCGGATTCCTTGGTCGCTTTGGTTACCTTCGCTATATGTTTGGCCATTGTCACGATCTCTGCCTCCAAGAGTAGATGTACAATAGCCACAACGGGGGCCAGATCTTGAAAATTCCCGTTTCACAGCAAAACTTCGACTAGGGACACTAGAAGCCTGAGCAGCTCACGCCATTTGAGGGCACTTCGGAACTTCTCTAACCCTTGGTTGGTTCACGCGCAGAATAGAAACCTCCTTTCGGACAACCCCTACTGAGAACTAACCAACCCGCCGGTATCATGCTCGATATGAGTATACAAATAGACCGCTACCACAACAGGGCAAAGTACGGCTAGGACGGCAAGAGGAAGCATGAGGCTTGGACTCAGTATTCCCGCGTTCGTGCAGTGAACCACAACCGGGCCAACATGTCTTGGCGATACTAGCCCCGTCGAGCAGGTTGAAGTTCCAGCTTGAATACTCGCAAACAGGAAACCTGGTAGCAGGCCACCTGGGACCACCGCTGTGGCGAGAACCTTCTGGCGAGCCGTCCAACCAGGCTCATTCCAAAGTCTCCAAATACCAATTATCCAACCAATACCACCAAGGAACCCTCCGAAGAGAATCAAGAGCAGCGTAAGTATCGAACTAGGCCGATGGCTTTCACGCTGGCTACTATCCACTTGCATAGCGCTCCCTCCTATCCGTGTTCACAAGGCCCTATTACTCGTTTTGCGAAAAATTCGTCGTCCCACTGGCGGTCCAGTATCCATTACCATAGTATTGAAGATGGACGTTAACATTGGCGGTCTCTGTGGTGATCAACTTGAGTGGC
>JAJYGA010000086.1 GCA_021785255.1 Actinomycetes bacterium | reverse complement strand
GCCTCGTCCGTAAGGGCGGGGAGGATGTCACGTGTTTTAGACTTTGGCTGACCTAAGAAAGACTAAGTTATATCTGTGTCACTTTTACCAATTAGAACTTATGGCGACCCTGTGCTTCGCAGTAGGGCAAAAGAAATAGAAAGTATCGACGCCAAGTTGGTTGCTCTCGTCGAGGACATGATCGAGACAATGTACGAGGCTCCAGGTGTAGGACTGGCTGCTCCACAAGTTGGTGTGGACAAGAGAATTTTTGTTTATGACATAGGTGAGGGCCCCAAGACACTAATCAACCCAGAGATCAAAGAAAGTTCGGGTGAGTGGGTATATGAAGAGGGCTGCCTTTCTGTTCCTGGCTTATGGTGGCCGATCACTCGACCAAAAGACGTGTTGATTGTGGGAATGGATCTTGAAGGTAACGAAGTTGAGTTAGAAGGCACGGAACTTCTTGGACGGGTCTTCCAGCACGAGCTTGATCACTTGGAAGGGGTTCTTCTTGTAGAACGCCTGGATGAAGACCAAAAGAAAAAGGCAATGAAGTTCATCCGTAGCGAGGTTGTAATAGGTGGAGGTTCGATGAGACGTCCACCTAAGGAGCAAGAGTAGAGTCTTGTCCGAATGGGGAGATAGTTCCAAACGGATTGTGTTTTTTGGAACTCCGGAGCTGTCGGCGCGTTACTTGAAGGCGTTGTTGGATAATGGACTTGGTGTCGTGTCTGTCGTTACACGTCCCCCAAAACGCCGTGGACGCGGTTCTGCTCTTTCTCCTTCTCCAGTGGAGGAGTTGGCTCACCTGCGAGGCCTTCAGGTTCTGTATTCTTTTGAACATTTAAAACCAGAAAGCTACGATTTGGGACTGGTTGTCGCATATGGTCGAATAATTCCCGAGGCGATCGTAAATAGCCTTCCCCTTATAAATGTGCACTACTCGTTGCTTCCCAAGTACCGCGGTGCAGCTCCTATGCAGTGGGCTATTCTTTCGGGGGATCATATAAGTGGTGTGACTCTCATGCGTATTCGCAAGGAGATGGATTCTGGTGAGGTCTACGCTCAGGAGGAGGTAGAGATTGATCGACTCTATCTATCGGAGCTAGCCAAGGTGCTTACAGACCGTGGTATTAAGATGGTGCTGAAGTGGTTTATGCGAAGCGATGACTGGATCTCTAAAGGGGTTGCTCAAAGTGGCGAAGTGTCGTACGCTCCTAAGCTCGAAAAAGACACCTTTTTTATCAAGTGGGATCGTTCTGCCACAGAGATCGAAAGGGTTGTCCGACTGGAACGCGCATATACGTTATTGAATAGTCGTCGTCTTCAGATTCTAAAAGGACATGTAGTTGAATTGGACGTTGAGACCCACCTGCGACCAGGCAGTGTCGTCAGAGACAACCAGATCTCTTATGTCGTGTGCAACGGCGGTGGATTCGCTCCTGAGATCGTGAAACCCGAAGGTTCCAAAGAGATGAGTTTTGAAGCGTTTCTACAAGGACATCGCGAGCTTGACCTGTCATTTAGCTAAGGCTCCAACGGCGATGGCAGCGATAAGATTAACCAAGCGCGCTTGGTTGGGATACTGGCTGGGGGATATTTCTATTTTCTTTCAAATGCTTCTGAGGTGTGAACGACGCTGAGCTCGTGATATAAGAAGACACTTGAATATTATTTGAGTTAGTATTTGCTTTATAAATCCAACATGATCTAGCTTTATTGAGATAGATTAAGGTTGAGGGGGTTCATTGACACAGATGCAAAATCCTGTCAATTCCGTGAAGTATCGTGAACACGAAGAAGTTGTTGAGCGTTCCCGTCCAGCAGCCGGAGGCCGACATGTCGGTGCTCGTGGCTCAGAACGATGGGTAAAGGTACTCGATCAAACGCGCTGTATCGGTTGCCACGCATGCACGACCGCGTGCAAGAGTGAAAATGAAGTTCCTTTGGGCGTTACTCGCACCTACGTGAAGTCAGTTGATGTTGGTGCTTTTCCAAACGTTCGTAGAGCATTTCAGGTGACAAGGTGTAACCAGTGTGAGAACCCTCCCTGTGTAAGCGCCTGTCCTACGGGTGCGATGTATCAGCGAGCTGACGGAATCGTAGACTTTGATAAGAAGATATGTATTGGATGCAAGGCTTGCATGGCAGCTTGTCCATACGATGCTATCTTTATAAATCCCGAAGATCACTCAGCGGAGAAGTGTAACTTCTGTGCACATCGCATTGAAGTGGGATTGGAACCGGCCTGTGTGGTTGTATGTCCCACTGAGGCAATCCTTATTGGAAACATAAAAGACCCCAACTCAAGAGTGGCAAAAGTAGTGCAACGAGAACATGTTTCTGTGAGGAAAGGTGAAAAGCATACAAGACCAGCTCTGTATTACAAGGGCGCGCATGGAGCAACCCTGGATCCCATAGCTGCGGGTCGGCCTGCTGGAAGTACGTTTATGTGGTCAGAGATGACTGAATCACCAAAGACAGTCAACTCGGGACATCCTGAAATTGGACACCATAACTCTTCTGCAGCTGCGAAACTATCATACGACATCTCCCATAGCGTGCCTTGGGGTTGGAAGGTCAGTCTGTACACTTGGACAAAAGGAGTGGCAAGTGGGTTTTATCCCTTTGTTCTCCTTCTGAGCTACTTTGCGAAGCTTTCATTTGCATCTGAGATGACGAGAGTGATAGGTCCTTTGGTGTCTCTTGCTTTCTTGGCGATAACTGGCGTACTTTTGATAGCAGATTTAAAGCATCCTGAGCGGTTTTATTTGCTCTTCACGCATCCACAGTCAAAAAGCTGGCTTGTCAGAGGTGGCATAATTATTACCATCTATGGTGCGACATTGTTTGGAAGCTTTGTACTTGGTCTGACAGGTAACTCCTCTTATATTGAGTACCTTGGACCGATCACCATGATATTTGGAGCTCTCACGGCGTTATATACTGCCTTTTTATTCGCCCAATCCAAAGCAAGGGATCTTTGGCAATCTCCAATGCTGGGTCCCATCTTGTTGGTTCAAGCAACGTTGATTGGATCAGGTATTACTGCTTTGTTCTACAACTACATTGGGGCTGAAAGCTATAGGGTGGCCGCCGACGTGTTCTTAGCAACTTTGGTGGCCCACAGTATCTTTGTACTGGCGGAGATCTCAATTCCGCACCCCACAGCTGGTGCACACTTAGCTGTTTATGAGATGACAAGAGCCACCATGGCAAAGTACTTTTGGTTTGGGGTTATAGCAATAGCACTTGGATTTCTATTCATTGCATCTCCGGTAGTTGGAGTCCTTATCGCTCTTGTGGGTCTTTTGAGCTACGAGCATGCATTTGTTCAGTCAGGGCAGCGAGTTCCACTCGCCTAAAGAAGGTTTGAAAGAGGTTTTTAATGCCTAAAGGACTTAGGTTCCAAGAGTTATCTTTACATATACGTGCAATCCGTGAAAAGGTGGAGCAACGAGGAGAGACGTTTTATCAAGGACCGTCTGCTACTGACTTGGCTTCTTTCCCGCCTAAAGAGCTATGGAGCAACTGGAGTGAACTCGACTCCAAGTCGTGGCCAGAACGCAAGATGAAGACTTATTCGCTCATACCCACAACTTGTTTTAACTGTGAATCGGCTTGTGGACTTTTGGCCTATGTGGATAAAGACTCCGCTACGGTGCGCAAGTTTGAAGGCAATCCGGAGCACCCTGGCTCTAGAGGTCGAAACTGTGCGAAGGGACCCGCCACTTTGAATCAGATAACTGATCCAGATAGGATCCTTTACCCATTAAAGCGGGTAGGAAACCGTGGAGAAGGTAAGTGGGTCAAAGTGTCATGGGATGAAGCCTTGGATGATATTGCATCCCGCCTTCGCAAGGCGATCTCACAAGGGGCAACTGACGAGGTAATGTGCCATATTGGTCGCCCGGGTGAAGACGGCTTTACTGAAAGGGTGCTTGCTTCTTGGGGGGTGGATGGCCATAACTCTCATACCAACGTGTGTTCTTCCAATGGACGGGCAGGATGGCACTACTGGACAGGAATCGACCGTCCTAGTGCAGACTTTGCCAACTCTAAAGTCATAGTTCTAATCTCATCTCACCTTGAAACAGGTCACTACTTCAACCCCCATGCTCAGCGCATCACCGAAGCCCGTATGAATGGGGCGAAGCTGGTAGTAATGGACACTCGACTCTCTAATACTGCGACCCATGCAGACTACTGGCTCTCACCTCAGCCAGGATCTGAAGCGGCTATCAACCTTGCCATTGCGAACTACTTGATCCAAAACGATCTTTATAACGCCGAGTTTGTGCGACGATGGTGGAATTGGGATCAGTATATGGCGGAGGTTCGAGGAGAACCGAATGCGACTTTTGAAGAGTTCCGTCAGGTGCTCAAGGGACTCTATGAAGGTTTCACCTTTGAGTATGCCTCACAAGAGTCCGGTATCGACGCTGTCGTGCTCAAAGAGGTGGCCAAGGTAGTTTCTAGCGCTGGCACCGCGTTGGCTACCCATACCTGGAGATCGGCCTCTGCCGGGAACGTGGGTGGATGGCAGATAGCGAGAACTCTGCTGCTTTTAAATGCTCTCATGGGTTCTGTTGCGACTCCTGGTGGAACCTTTCCAAATGCTTGGAATAAGTATGTACCCAGGCCTATGTATATGCCAGAACATCCACACAAGTGGAATGAGCTTTCGTGGCCCATAGAGTATCCCTTGGCGATGAACGAACTGTCTCAACTTTTGCCTCATCTCCTAAAAGATGGGAGAGGAAAGTTGCAGGTTTATTTTTCAAGGGTGTACAACCCGGTGTGGACTAACCCTGATGGGATGAGCTGGGTGGAGGCTCTGATGGACGAGAAGCTCATCGAGTGCTTTGTGGCTCTGACTCCTACATGGAACGAGAGTTCTTACTTTGCAGACTACGTACTACCTATGGGGCACTCATCTGAACGTCATGACCTGCACTCCTACGAACAGTACGATGGACAGTGGATATCGTTTCGCCAGCCCGTACTGAGAACTTACAAAGAACAACAAGGAGAAGAAGTTGTAGATACCAGAGATGTCAATCCTGGCGAAGTGTGGGAGGAAAATGAGCTTTGGTTCGAACTTTCCTGGCGCATCGATCCAGATGGCTCTTTGGGAATCAGGAAGTACTACGAGTCCAAAGAACGTCCTGGTGAAAGGATGTCAATAGATGAGTACTACGCCTACATCTTTGAAAACTCTGTACCTGGACTTCCAGAGGCAGCAGCTAAAGAGGGACTCACGCCTCTTGGGTATATGAGGAAGTATGCGGCGTTTGAGGTCAAGAAGGGCATTGGTGCCTTGTATGAGGAACCGGTCGAAGAGGAGCAACTGGAAGATCCCGCGGTTGGACCCTTCGGCAGGGTATATACGAGGACTCCAAAGCCAGCATTAAAAAATATCGTTCCTATGGGAGATCCAGATCCAGATCCGATGGGTCGGCGGCCCATCGGTGTTGTCGTCGATGGAGAGATTAGAAAGGGATTTCCTACTCCTTCTGGAAAGTTGGAGTTCTACTCCTCCACCTTGGCGCAGTGGGGTTGGATTGAACATGCTATTCCTGGTTACATAAAAAGCCATGTACATCCCGAGAATATGGCTCCCGACCAAATGGTGTTGATCTCAACTTTCAGACTGCCTGTGCAGATCCATACGCGCTCGGCTAACTCGAAGTGGCTCGATGAGATTGCTCATACAAACCCTGTGTGGATTCATCCCCTGGACGCTGAACGTCTCGATATATCTGACAATGATCTGGTGCGAGTAAATACTGATATTGGATTCTTCGTGGCTAAGCCCTGGATCACCGAAGGGATTAGGCCGGGTGTGGTTGCGTGCTCTCACCATATGGGACGATGGAAGTTGCACGACAACGGACAGAGACAGTTAATGCGTACTGTTGCTCTGACAAAGTCAGGAGACCAATGGCATCTCGATCCCAAATCCAAGGTAGGACCTTATGAGAGTTCCGATCCCGACACGTCTCGGATATGGTGGGGTGACGTTGGTGTGCATCAGAATCTGACGTTCCCAGTCCATCCAGATCCCATTACTGGAATGCACTGTTGGCATCAAGCGGTTCGGGTTACGAAGGCTCAACCTGGCGATGTACACGGCGAGGTCTATGTGGATACCAAAAAAGCGCGTGAGCAGTATTTGTTGTGGATGCAAAAGACACGCTCTGCTGTAACTGTGTCACCAGATGGAACCAGGAGACCGCGTTGGTTGATGCGACCGCTAAAACCGTCAAAAGAGGCGTTTGTCATTCCGCCCTCGGCACTAAGTGAAGGTCCAAAGACTAAGTGATGGAAAAGGTAAAGATCAAGCCCAACGGTCCTGAAGTTCTAGAGAAGATTGAACTCCTGCGGACTGCTCGAGAGGTTTTGAGTTCTTCAGAACTGCATCCGGAGTTAATGCAGGCCCTCGGCCTTGGTGACTTTACTCGTGACGTCCATACCGAGGTGTTTGTACTTGATCTCAAACCCTTTGCCTCGATATACCTTTCAAAGATAGCTACTCTTGGAGGAGAGGTTCAAGATGTGATAGCTGGATACTATCGAGCCGTAGGTATGTCTGTCCCTAAGGACCCCGACTCGATGTATCAGATGTTAAGCCACTACGAAGGGTTGCTGCATTGTTTGGTGCAAGATGAACAAGCGGATCTCTATGAACGAACGGCTCATCTGAGACGCGCGTTTCTCCACGAGCAGATTTTGCCGTGGATTCCGTTTTATCTAACTGCGCTCGGTGATTCTTATGAGTTTCTCGCTTTGTTTTCTGAGTCTCTTATGGAGTTTTTTCGCTTTGAAGTCGAAGATTTGAACGTTGAGGTTGGGACCTTAATGCCACTGGTGCTTGCAGAACGAGAGTTTTTAAAGGCTACTGGCGCTCCGGATGAAATGCTATTAGATGTCAAGGCTCTTGTCTCGCCCTTTCCTTCCGGACTCATATTAACTCAAAAAGATTTGTTTCGATGCGCTCGTGAAAGTGATGCGGTCACGCGAGTTGGGACTAAGTCTTTCATGCTTGAGACACTGTTGGGCCAGAAACCAAAAGAAGTTTTAGAGTGGCTTTTGAACGAAGTAAAACGACAACGTCGCAATTGGAACTCCTTGGAGGAGGAGTTTGCAAAAGTGGCAGAGAGTTGGGTTTGTGCGACTGAACATACCCAACGGTACTTGGAGATGTTTCTCTCGACTCTATAGTCTCATAACAAAGGTGTTGGCTCTTTCTTGGCGTCATATAGCGTTGGTGACATCTATGGATCGACCTCGTGTCGTGGTCACCTAGACTTTTGTCCAGAGTTTCGCTTTTACGGACAGGAGAGTTGTGTTGAGTTTTAATGCAAAGGTGCTGACCGTCTCTGATGGGGTAGTAGCAGGAACGCGACATGACTCATCTGGACAAGAGTTGCAAAATAGACTGAAAGACCTGGGTTTTGAGGTTGTAGAGCATAGAGTGGTTGCTGACGGAAGAGAAAATGTAGCTAATGCCTTGCTATCGATGTCAAAGGAGTTTGAAGGTTTGATCCTTACCACAGGAGGAACAGGGTTCTCCAAACGAGATCAAACTCCTGAAGGAACCCTAGATGTGCTGGAACGGCTGGCACCTGGGTTGCCCGAGGCTATGAGAGCTATAAGTCCTCTAGGCCGACTCTCTCGGGGTGTTGCAGGAACTGTAGGTGATACCATAGTCATCAACCTCCCAGGATCGCCAAAAGGTGCCGTCGAATCTCTAGCCGCCGTTGAAGATATGTTAGATCATGCGCTTTCGCTGCTCCTTGACTATCATTCCCAACACCCAAACGCTTCAGATCAATCAGGCTCAGGCAAGTAGTGGATGGATCTACTTACGATTCTTTAGTCATGGACGAGATCTTGGAGATGAGCCTGACGTCTGTATCCATCTCAAGACCGAATCCCTGGGTGGGTGCGGCTGTGGTGGTGGATGGAAAGGTGATTTCACTAGGTGGCACGAAGGAGTTGGGTGACCGCCACGCGGAGGTGGTGGCTCTGGACTCGGTTGTCGGAAGAGCACAAGGGTCGACGATGTATGTCACTTTGGAACCTTGTGCACACTTTGGAAGGACCCCGCCCTGCGCAGAGCGCATTGTTCGTGACGGAGTTAAAGAGACTGTAATTGGAACGTTGGACCCTGATGCAAAGGTGAGCGGGAAAGGTGTCGCTTACCTGATGAACGCAGGGGTAAAGGTAAAAGTCCTCTCGCAGAGTCGTCCAGTTGTATATGGCCTCAGGCAATATGTAAAACATCGAACTATCGGTGAGCCATGGGTCGTTCTTAAACTTGCAACTACCCTGGATGGCAAAGTGGCCGCTAAAGATGGGTCTTCCAAGTGGATAACTTCGCCGGAATCTCGCTACGACGCTCATCTGCTCAGGTCCAACTCAGACGTGATTGTCGTAGGCGCTAACACAGTGCGCGTCGATGACCCTTCTCTTACCGCTAGGAATTCAGACGGCAGTGAGATGCGCCGCCAACCCAAACGAATAGTCCTTGGAACAGTTCCAGATGGAGCTAAAGTCGTGCCAGCAGAGAGTTATGTAGGAGAGTTCTCTGAGCTGTTAGAACGTCTTGGAAGAGAGGAGGTTCTGCAGGTGTTGGTTGAAGGAGGTCCAAAGGTGGCTTATGACCTGCACGTCAAGAACCTTGTCGATGAGTATGTGTTTTATATAGCACCAACATTGGGATTGGGCGGTGCTAAAGATGCCTTTGATGGACTTGGAGGAGCTTCGATCGATGATTTCTGGCGATCAAGTTTCGAAACGGTCGATCGACTTGGAAGAGATCTTCGAGTCTCTATGTTGTCAAACAGAGCCAAAGATCTGTTGGACAACCACATGAACTGGAGTCGAAGAGTTGCTCAAGAGCTGGGAGCTGAGCTTGTCTAGTGGTTGTGGACAGGGGATCGAATTAATACTTAGGAGAGTCTATGTTTACGGGAATCGTTGAGCACTTGGGCGAGGTCGCTTTCGTCGGAAAGAATCGGCTGGGTATCGCCTGGGAAAAGGTTGCTTCGGATCTAAACATCGGCGACTCCGTTTCAGTCAATGGTGTGTGTCTGACCGTTGTAGGTATAGACGGATCTATCGTTGAGATGGATGTGGTGGACGAAACTTACGAGCGTAGCAACCTGGGATCTCTGGTTGTGTTGGATAAAGTCAACTTAGAGCGTCCTAGAGCCGTAGGTGAACGGTTAGATGGTCACATAGTCCAAGGCCATGTTGATGTAATTGGGAAGGTGACAAAACAAGCCCCCGACCTTTGGATAAAGTTTCCTCCGGAGTATGCCAAATACCTGGTTGAAAAAGGCTCCATTACCATCGACGGTGTATCTCTAACCTTGGTTGAGGTACATGGTGACGACTTTAGTGTGGTCGTTATTCCCCATACCATGGGAGTTACTACACTTGGAACTAGAAGAGTTGGCGATATGGTCAACTTGGAGTTTGATGTGGTTGCAAAGTACGTAGAGAAGCTCCTTGGCTTCCAAGTCCCCCAGCAATACAGATAGGAGAGCGGAACCATGGCGTTGTCGACCATCGAAGAGGCCATTGAGGCTATAAAGGCTGGAAAGATGGTGGTTGTCGTCGACGACGAGGACCGTGAAAACGAGGGTGACCTCATTATGGCGGCTGAGTTCGTAACTGCCGAAGCAATCTCGTTTTTTTTAAAGTATACGTCTGGTCTTATATGTACACCGCTCAAGGGCGAGCGCCTTGATGAGTTGAACATTCCACTTATGGTGCAAGACAACACGGAGTCGCAAAGAACTGCCTTTACCGTCTCGGTCGATTATACAAAGGGTACATCTACAGGTATCTCCTCTGATGATCGCAGCGCTACTATTAGAGCTTTGGTCGATCCCGACGCGAAAGCTTCGCACTTTGCACGACCGGGACATATTTTCCCGCTTCGATATCGTGAGGGCGGCGTGCTAAAGCGTGGAGGCCATACTGAAGCGGCCGTAGATCTAGCGATGTTGGCAGGACTTTATCCTGGCGGAGTTCTATGTGAGATCGTCACTGAAGACAAGAGGGCGATGGCTCGCCTAGAAGAGCTTACGCGTTTTGCCAAGAATCATGACATGCCGATCATCTCAATTGCAGACTTAATTAGATATCGTAAGCGGACGGACAAGCTGGTTAGACGAGTGGAGGGAGCGGTCGCGAGAATCCCGACTATCTATGGTGACTTTACCTGCGTCGGATACGAGTCGGTATTGGACGGTCAACAACACATAGCGATGATCAAAGGAGAGATTGACCCGGACAAGGCCGTGCTAGTTAGGGTGCATTCGGAGTGCCTGACTGGTGATGTCTTTGGTTCTTTGCGATGTGACTGTGGTCCCCAACTGGAGGCTGCGCTGGAGGAGATATCAAAAGAGGGCTCTGGGATCGTGGTATATCTACGAGGTCATGAAGGCAGGGGGATAGGTATTGGGCATAAACTACGAGCTTATTCACTACAAGAAAACGGTGCAGACACCGTAGACGCCAACGTTGAGCTTGGCTTCCCTGTAGACTCACGTGAATACGGTATAGGTGCACAGATACTTGTAGATGCAGGCGTATGTTCCATGAGGCTTATGACTAATAACCCTTCAAAATACGGTGGCCTGGAAGGTTTTGGACTCAATATAGTTGAAAGAATACCTCTAAGGCCAAAGATCAATCCAGAGAACCTAAACTATCTGCGGACTAAGCGAGACAGGATGGGACATCTTCTAGATGGCTTGGAAGAGTACGAAGCCAAATATGAAAAGAAAGACGACGGTGATATAGGTGTCTGAGATCTCTCACAAGCAGGTGACCAGGATTGAGGGTTCACTGATGGCGCAAGGGATGAGGTTTGGGCTAGTCTGTTCACGTTTCAACGAATTCATTACCTCTTCTTTGTTACAAGGCGCCAAAGATGCTCTCTTCCGTCTCGGCGTCACTGAACAAGATATCTTGGAGGTGATGGTTCCTGGAGCACTGGAGATTCCCCAAGCCGTTCGTGCCTTGGCCCAGACCGGATACTGTGACGCTATCGTTGCGTTAGGAGCTGTCATCAGAGGGGACACCGCACACTTTGATGTCGTAGTGAACCAAAGTGCATCTGGGTTAAGCGCTGTTGAGTCGGAGTACAGCGTTATCGTTGCTAACGCTATTCTCACTACCGATACTATTGAGCAGGCTATCGATCGTAGCGGAGCCAAGGCGGGAAACAAAGGATATGAGGCTGCGATGGTGGCGGTTGAGATGGTGGATCTCTTTAGAAAAATTCGTGCCTACGGAAAATTGGATTAACCTGTGAAAGAGGAGAGTTGTTAAAACTAGTTCTACCCAAAGGTTCTTTAGAGAAAGCTACCTTGGAGTTATTTGCGTCCGCTGACCTTGGTGTCGAGAGAAGTAGCGAAGTTGACTATAGGGCGTCAATCAGCGATCCTCGTATCTCAGAGGTTCGGATACTCCGCCCCCAAGAGATTCCAACCTACGTTGCCAAAGGACTTTTTGACTTTGGTATTACGGGAAGAGATTGGATAGAAGAGACGGATTCAGACGTTGTTTCAATGGGCGAGTTACACTATTCGAAGGCTACGACGAGACCCATCAAGCTTGTACTGGCGGTTCCAAATGACTCAGAGATCAAAACTCCTACGGATCTTCGAGATGGTGTTAGGGTGTCAACAGAGTATCCCTCTATTACAAAGAGGTACTTTGACGAACTTGGAATCGAAGTGGATGTGGTATTTTCCTATGGAGCTACGGAAGCTAAAGTTCCCGACATCGCTGACGCTGTAGTTGAGATAACCGAAACTGGAAAGGCCCTTCGTGCGGCCGGACTACGTATAATCGACACATTGTTAGTCTCTCATACCGAAGTGATTGCTAACCCTGAGGTGGTATCGGACCCAGAGAAGCTTCACGCAATAGAGCAGATAATGACGCTGCTAGTGGGAACCTTGTCGGCGCGATCAAAGGTATTGGTGAAGCTGAACGTAGGGGAGTCTGACTTAGACGTCGTAATTGATCTACTGCCATCAATGAAAGCTCCGACAATCTCTAAACTTTACGGGGACCTTGGATATGCTGTCGAAGCGGTGGTTCCTCGACACACTATCAATACCTTGATTCCGGCACTGAAGGACCATGGAGCTACCGATATCTTGGAGATCCCGCTTTCAAAGATCGTACCTTGATCTCAGTGTTTTTGTAAGATCGGTCAGAGACGCTTCTGTCTGTGCCTGCACCACAGTAGAAACGTCCGACGTTGACTTGGCTTGATAGGGGTTGAACCAGCGGTTCGATTCGTAGTATCTTCGCTGGAAAGCGCTTGTTCTTGGTGCTGCCGGAGGTGTTTTTTCAAGCTATTGGTTCGAACTTAGCCATTGCGGGTGAAGTTGCCACGCGAACGGTTTTGTTCGCCGCTTTGGTTCTGTCTCGTGGAACTTGACCGCTACGATTAGTGCCGATATTGCCATAAGTATTACTGCTGTCCAAAGAGCAGCAATGATTCCACCAAGAAGCGAAACTCCTCCTAGTAACAGCGGTCCAATAGCATACCCACCATCTCTCCAGAGCCTAAAGACTCCCAGAGCACCACCACGCCATGAAGGATGTGCCACATCTCCGACGCCAGAGATCAAATTTGGATACACAAGGGACATTCCGATGCCCATCAGCGCTGCCCCTGAGATCCAAATAAGCTGGCCTGTGGATAAAATGACCACGACTACTCCTAGTCCGATGAAGGAAATCCCCCAAAGGATCGGTACTTTGCGTCCGATCCTGTCAGCGAGTGCCCCCGTTGCGATCTGGCCCAATCCCCACACCCACGCATAGATCCCTACTATGAGTCCTACGTGTACCACATCTAGACCCTTTTTAAGAAAATAGAGAGGGATAAATCCTATTACCAGGCTATCGATGAACTTGTTGAGGAATCCTGCCTGGCAAAGTGCAAACATCTCTTTATCGTGCCAAGTCATATAGCTAGCCAATTGAGAGAGCCTGGGGAGGGGTTCAACTGAACTCCCTCGTCGTTTTGCACTCTCGGCATCAGCCCATGGTTTGGTTTCTTTTGCCAAGAGTGCCGACAGGAGGAGTCCTAGACCTACTATCACCAATGCCATTAGATATGGTGCTGGACGTAAACCGAAAGAAGCGGCTAGAACTCCTGCTGCGAACGACCCTAGACCAACCCCTATGTAGCCAGCTGACTCGTCCAATCCGACTGCTAGCCCGCGATTGGCTGGACCAACTAGATCAATCTTTGACGTAACCGACATTGACCAGGTAAGCCCTTGGTTGATACCCAAGAATAGGTTGGCTGCCAAAACCCACAACCACGATTGCGCAAAGATTATTAGTAGTGCGAAGGGAATAGCGAAGATCCAGCCGATGAGAAGCAGTGTCTTGCGCCCATGTCGATCAGAAAGGTGACCTGAAATAAGGTTCATGACAGCTTTGACAGCCCCAAAGGCACTGATGAACGATACGGTATAAAAAATGGAGGTAATATGAAATTGATCATGAGCTAAGGGAGGTAGGGCCACTCTTTCCACGCCGATAGTCATGCCGATAAGAAGGGTTATTAAGGTGAATATGGAGAACTGTACCCAGTTTTCTGTGAGACCAAGACGATGATGAGGTATCTCAGAGTCAGTTGGAATTGGTTGAGTCTTGGAGAACTTAGTAGAGGTAGATTTCTTACGTAAGTAACGTGTCAAGTCTGGTCCTTTATGCCCATTTTGCACACCAATTGTCGGTGTGAACTAAGTGGATGTCCGAAAGTGCTTTAAACCCGACTGACTTTAGTGGTCTGGGAAGTTCAAAAATTGTGTCAGGTCTTTCGCTGTCCGGTAGGATCTGGACCTCCTGATGTGTAGGGCGTGTGCCTGTTTGGAGCACTTGGTACTTCCCTCGAGTACAAATTATGTGCTTTGTCTCTGGGAAACCCGAAAACTCTAGAGTGTTCACGGTGCCTTTTTGTGTTTGCGCTGGGTTCCTGTTGCCTTCAGTCGGTACCGACCCACTAACGGCGGTGCCTTGGTGACTGCTTGTCGCCTTGGTATTGTAAGAGAACTGTCGCGCTGATCTAATGCTCGTATCTACGTGTCGGTCGCTGACGGGTCGTGATATTGTTCCCTCTCCTTTCACTTTTGAAGCATCGAGATCTTCGCTGCCGTAACGTGGGACGTATTGCTGCGCCATCTGCCAACTCCCGCGCTCATGTCAATGTTGTTGAGTCGAAGACGTTACCGCAAGAAAGTCCTTGCTAATTCGTGCCCTTGACCATTCAATCAAATGAGTATTTGATTATAGTGCAGGAGATGGTATGGAAGTGCCGCTTTTGGCTGGGCATAGTTTTTATTTTTAGCTTCGTCGGCATATTCAAGGGTGGTTCTGAAGAGTCTCCAAGAACTATCAGGCTCATCCCACCTCCGTAGGAAGACCGTCTCGTCGCCATTCAGGGAAGCCATCTACAAGACGAAAAGCAGTTAGTCCACTTGTACGAAGCGTTCGTACGGCTGCGGGTGCAAATACGCAGTAGGGACCTCTGCAGTATGCCACGACTGGGATATCGCGAGGCAGCTCCGCGATTCTACAAGCAAGCTCACTAAAAGGAATGGAGCGAGCTCCAGGTATATGTCCAGCTCGATACTCCGGTAGAGGACGGACGTCAACGACTGTGACACTCCCTTGCGCCATCTGTTCTAACAGTTTGTCGCGATCAACAGTATGGACCTCAGTCAAGTCACCAAGGTAGGCATCTGCAAGATGTTCTAGGTCAGGACGTACAGACTCGGCGGCTCGTTTTAGTGCAATCCACACCTCTTCGACCTGGTCGTTTGCGAGACGATAAAAGATATGTTTACCGTCTCGCCGAGAACTGATGAGACCTGATCTTGCTAAGGTTCGTAAGTGATGTGAGGTGTTGGCTATACTTTGTTGAACCTCTAGTGCTATCTCTTCGACTGAACGCTCACCTTGAGCGAGTATGTCTATGATCTCCATGCGTCGACCTGCACTTAAGGCACCTGCTACCTCAGCGATAACATCAAATAGTGCTGTTTTGTTTTGATGGTTAATGTCGTCTTGCCCAAGTGTTGGCATCAGTGTTTGAGCATAGTGGTCTCAACGTGCAGGTATGTTCAAGTGCCGTGTCTGTGCTTAAAAGGAGACCGGGAAAATACTCATGTGTCGGTATTGGCAGGAATGTATTCCAAAAACCATATTCTCCGCTACGACGCGTTATTGAGCGTCAGCAACTGCTCCCAAAATATGGGGTGAGTATCTTTGGGCTTTCTTGGTCCTACCACCCCAGCCAGTATCGCCATCTCCCTGGTATCGATGAGTTCAACCCGCATTCACAGAGACCCCAAGAAGTTCCAAGGCCTGTTGCTGTATGGAGGTGGGTTTGGTGATCATGATAAACGAAGGAAGGTCCTAATCTGTGACTTGACGGATCAGCGACGTGTGATGTCTTCGGAATCGGTGTACGAAAATCTCCAAAATACTCAACCCTCATTTGGCATCAAGCATTCCTGACCACTTGGCCAACAGAGTCGACGAACAGCCTCATAAAGTGCACAACCCCTTTGACATGACGAACTTTGCGAACTCATCCAGTCAGAGCGCTCCTCGTAGCTGGCAACTCTGGCTGATTACTCTTGTCCAAGGTGATACCGGTTCCTCCAGTCAATAGAGTCCTCCTCTAAGAGGCAAGAACTCTCGTGCAATCGAAGATCTGTGACGAGATAACGCTTCTCCGCTTGTCCGGAGGTCCTTGAATCTTGTACCCCATGAAATGTCGGATTCTTCTTGCTCAGCGCACCACTCGATAACTGGTTTATCGATTACTGGTCGACCTTCGTCATCGATTGCCGCTCATCTGCAAGAACCCTCTTTAGTGCGGCCATTTAAACTCCTTTTATTGAGACTAGGAATATTCAATATTCCCGGGGCGTGTCAGTCGGTCGCTTAGTTGGCCTCTTGTATGTCTCTTAGGACGCGGTCTATGACGGCGTCTACGGTACTGCTGAGGAGATTAAATACCTCTTTGAAGGCGGCGATGTCGCCAAAGTAAGGATCAGGTACTTCTGGTGACTCCCTGCTTGGATCTGCAAACGCCAAGTAGAGATGTATCTTTTTTTGGATATCTCCGTCGGTTACTCTGGAGGAAAGGTCCAAATGGTTGTCGTTGTCCATCACCAAGATCACATCGAAGTAGTTGAAGTCGTCGTCACTAAAACGTCTTGCTCTGTGACCTATCAGCTCTAGACCATTTTGTGCAAGTACCTTTAGCGTCCTTGGATCGGCATCGCTTCCCTGGTGCCACGCACCTGTTCCTCTGGAAGATATCTCCCAGTCGACCTCTCGCTGTCTTAGAGCATCTTTTGTGATTGCTTCTGCCATAGGTGAGCGACAGATATTGCCAGCACAGACCATGCAGAGTTTTGCCTTCATAACGATGGTGTCCGATCTCAGGAGTCGTCTTGAGGACTATCTTTAGCCGTGTCTTGCGTCTCTTTGTCTCCTCCCTGTTTTAAGACCGAGACTTGCACAAATGCGAGCTGGAGTTGATGAAGTCCTTCAAAGATCGTTTGCTCGTTGCTACCAAGTCGGCCTTTTGTCGCTGACACTATGCCTTGGAGAGCATCGATGGAAAGAGACGCCTCCTCCAACTTAGGTGGACTCTGCGACAGATATATTGCCGCCAGTTCAAAGAGGCCATAGCAGTGGTTGGCTATTAGCTCCTTCGCATCTGAGTTGGCCAGTTGTTCTCTGATGTTGTCTAGACGTTGTTGAGCGGCCAACTCCTCCTCTTTTGATGGTGATTCGGAGATTTGCTCGCTGTTTTTAGTATTTTTTGGCTTATGTTCGCCATCTGGTGTCCAAAGTGTGCTCACGAACTGCTAGATTAGGCGGTTGATCGATAAAGTTAAGCGGAGTTTTCTCCCACCTTGCCACTTTTCATTAAAAATTTGGTGCGTAAGGTTGAGATCTGGCTATAGCTAGCTTCGTTTTGCTTTTTTCGAGTGTATAACGATGAAGGTGAAAGGAGTGATGCTAGATAGCCACACCAGTATCAAGCGAGCCGCGGATTAACGAGAGAATTAGAGTTCGAGAAGTCCGTTTAGTAGATCCAGATGGCAAGCAACTAGGTATAAGGTCAATTCAAGAAGCACTTGAGCTTGCAAAAAGTATGGACATGGATTTAGTCGAGGTAGCGCCTATGGCTAGTCCGCCGGTAGCGAGAATCATGGACTACGGCAAGTTCAAGTTTGACGCCGCTCAAAAGGCGAAAGAGTCAAGACGTAAATCTTCAGCTGCACAGATAAAAGAGATGAAGTATCGTCCAAAGATCGGCACTGGGGACTTTGACACTAAAACCCGTCAGGTTTCCAAGTTCTTGTCCGATGGCCATAAGGTAAAGATAACCATCATGTTTAGGGGGCGGGAGCTTTATCATCCTGAGCTTGGGAAAGATATATTAGATCGAATTGCAGAGTCTGTGACGGAAGTTGGCAAGGTGGAGGTGGCTCCAAAGCTTGACGGTCGGAACATGTTGATGGTTCTGGCACCAGATAGGAAAGTCGGAGGAACGCCCAAAGGAGACGGATCGGCAACACGAAACGTTTCAGCATCAGCGACGTCGCCGATTCTGGAAGATGTCGGTGGGGTTTCTAGCGAAGCAACTAATGAGTCCTCTTTAGAGGAATCGAAGTAACGAGGAGAGTTAAATTGCCAAAGATGAAGACTGATAAGGGTGCTCAGGCTCGCTTCAAAGTGACGGGTACGGGTCGCATCAGGAGAAGGAAGCCTAACAAGTCTCATCTTCTTGAGAAGAAGGCTTCTACTAGAACAAGACGACTGTCACGCATGGATGACGTGTCTCCGGGTATGGCCAAGACGATCAAGAAGCAACTGGGCATCTAAGAGTTAGATCTATTAGAACCTTTGACCAGGTGAAACGAATAGAGAGGTGAAGTGAGATGGCAAGAGTAAAACGCGCAGTTGGTGCCCGCAAGCATCGCAAGAAGGTTTTAGAACGAGCTAAAGGGTACTACGGAAACAAGAGTAGAAGTTTCAGAGCTGCTAATGAGCAGGTAATGCACTCTTTGACCTATGCGCATAGGGATCGTAGGGCTCGAAAAGGTGAGTTTAGAAAGCTTTGGATTCAAAGAATAAATGCTGGAGTCAGAGAACATGGCTTGAGTTACTCTCGCTTTATGTACGGACTGAAGCTGGCCGGAGTTGAAGTCGATCGCAAGGTGCTTGCAGATATGGCTTATGGAGATTCCGAAGCATTTGCAGGTCTTGTAGCAATTGCAAACGATGCATTAGCGAGTGAGGACAACTCCAAGGCGTGATCCCAAAGCACCTTTCCTCAAGGGAGAACCCAAAGATTCAAAGGATCATGAAACTCTCCTCTTCAGTCAAGGAAAGGTGGACTCTTGGCCGTTACTTGGTTGAGGGGCCAAAGTTTGTGGGAGATCTTCTGAAGCGTGGAGGACCAATAGAGGCGCTCTACGTGTCTGAAGATCAACTAGATAGTACGTATTCGTTACTGCAAAAAGAGGCGCTAAGCGCCTCTTTTGATTTCTTTGTGCTTCCTGAAGTGGTTTTCCGACGTGTTAGTGACGCTGTGACTTCACAAGGAGTAATAGCAGAGGTCAACTTTGACAAAGGAAAGGTCGGCGTCGAACCCACCTGGATTAACTGGCTGGCGCTGAATGGAGTTCAAGACCCAGGAAATTTAGGGACGCTTGTCCGAAGTGCAGTAGCAGTTGGTGGTATTGGATTAATTCTGGACGAGGCGAGTGCAGATCCGTTTTCACCCAAGGCAGTACGCGCTTCTGCTGGACTGGTGAGTGAGATCTACATAGTGAGAGTAAGGAAGCTTTCTGGAGTTTTGGAGAAGCTTAAACAAAACGGCTACGCGATCTACGGTATCTGTAGAGATGGTGACCGCCCCTACTACGACCTTGACTTTAGAAGGTCTTTTGTATCGGTATTGGGAGCGGAGGGACAAGGAATAGATGCGGATCTTACAGGCATCTTCGACTTCAAGGCTTTGATCCCGACGTCTGAGATAGTAGAATCCATAAACGTGTCAATTGCGGGTTCATTGGTAATTTTTGAGAGCTCACGTAAGAAACATCTTTAGTTTATCAAAGCGACTACGCGCTGCATAGAGGTGAGAACTTGACAGATAGGGAGGACCTGAGGTCCTTACTTCGTCGTTGCGACGAGATTGAAGAGCAATTCGACGTCGAGATACAGGCGATCTCGACGTTGGAAGAACTAGTGGAGCTTGAGAGACGCTACCTGGGGAAAGGAGGTAATGTTTCTCCTGTCTCTAAGAAGATATCAACACTATCGGATGTTGATGAGAAAAAGGCGTTCGGGCAGCGTATTGGTTCTTTACGCCACAAGATCGAGGCTCATGTCGATCAATTTAAAGCCAAACTGGAAGATCTGGAGTCCGACAAGAGGGAAGAACAAGAGTCAGTGGATTTGACTGAGTACTTAGTTTTTATAGAAGCTTCGAAACTCGGCTCGCTGCACCTTGTTACCCAGGCAAGACAAGAGCTAGAGGACATCTTTGTAGGC
>JAJYGA010000010.1 GCA_021785255.1 Actinomycetes bacterium | reverse complement strand
CTTCGTCTATTGATAGGGTCATGCGTCCATTTGATGGTAGCGATGACAGAAATTGAGCTCTAAGCTCTTCCATGGTAGGACCTCCTGTTCAGGTCTTGCTGGGCCTCGGAGTGTTAGCGCACTCCGAGGCTGCTTCTTTGTTCTTAGCTACATACTAATGGGTAGCTGTGACAGTATGTAGCTATATGCTCATTTATTATGAGTCCACTCGTGAATACAGAAGATCTCATCGATGCATTGGAGGTGGCCAAGATCTTGGGTCTCTCCATTCCTACTAATGTCAGTCTTTATCAAAAGCGTTACCCGGACATGCCTCGTCCAGTCGTTTATCTTGGGCCCAAGCGCCCTTCCTTGTGGCTCAGGTCCGAGATTGAAGAGTGGGCCAGTAACCGAGTGCTCAAACGATCTGGTCGAGCAAAAATGAAATAACAAGGGTTTAACAAGGGTGTTTTCGATACAGCTAACCTTGGAGTGTTCGTTCTGAACGCTTGTATGTCAGAAAAGCTGACATAAGTCAGTATAATCCGCTTGCAATTCTAACGATACCTGATAGAATTTGTTGGATGTTAAACCCAGCCTTGAGTATGGAACCTTCGGGGGAAGGGGGAATGTGTGGCAATAATTCCGATTCAACCTACCGTGACCGCGCAGAGTATAGACGATTTGATCGACATGATTATGGATTCGCTTGCAACTACTCGCTGTGTTGACGCCAGTGATCTCCAAATTGAACGTATTGAAGGGAATGGCGACCTAGAGGTAACCTCTCTAGAAGCCGTGGCGGTGATTGTCATGATGGAGAGCCGGCTGAACCGACAGCTTGCTAAGGTGGAAGACCTGGAACCAGAGGTGCTTACCTCCGTCGTAAGCCTTGCTGAGCTGTTGTATCGACGGTGGTTGGCATCTGAGCATGCCTCACGAGATGGCCAGTTCTAATGGCGCTATTCATCGAGGGTTCCAATGTATCAGCGGCATGGGTTGAAACGCTTGATCGCCTCATCTGCCGTGGCAATGAGGCTGTCAATTTGACGGTTGCCATAGCCGACCCTACCTACGAAGAGCCGGGAGTTCGTCGAGTCATTGATGCTTTTGTTGAGGCACGTCGAGATGAACGCCGAGGTGAACGAAAAGGCTCGGTTCAACGGGTCTCGACCGTGGCGAATACAATCTTCCCTCAGTCTTTTTATCTTGAACACCTTGGGATAGATGCGGAGAAGCATTTGTATGAGCTTGAGGAAAGGTGCCGTTCAGTGATTCATCGGCATCCAAATAATAAACATGGTACATACTTTGAGCGTTTCGTGGCTTGGCCCGAAAAAGAAGGTACGACATTCAACCAACTCGATCAGGTAGTTCGCAGACTTCGTTTGGCTCGCGATCGGGGGGTGTACCGCGGCAACGCCTATGAGATGGGTCTCACCACACCCGCGGATGAGGCCATTGCTGCTCCCGTCTTTATTGGTGGTCGCGATCGACAGATAATGGGATTTCCTTGTCTGAGCCATGTGAGCTTTAGTTTGCAGAAAGGCGTTGTTCACATGGCTGCTATTTATCGGAACCACGAATTTATTTCAAGGGGGTATGGCAACTACCTTGGTCTCGGCCGCCTTCTACGCTTTGTGGCTATTCAGTCAGGATGGCCAGTAGGTGAGCTGACTTGCGTATCGGCGTCAGTGTCCCTAGGGACGGGTAAAGGTTTCGGGAAGGTGAACCTGCA
Organism: Actinomycetes bacterium; assembly: GCA_021785255.1. Classification (GTDB taxonomy): domain Bacteria; phylum Actinomycetota; class Acidimicrobiia; order Acidimicrobiales; family Acidimicrobiaceae; genus Ferrithrix. The sequence goes on along the minus strand of JAJYGA010000010.1, from coordinate 18,042 downwards.
GAGTTTGCTTAGAGCTTGCCGACAGGCTCAGAAGGAGGCCTTGTGACGAAACGTGTGGTTTCCGATCATCTGAGGTTTGGAGTCGGCGAGTTCACTAGAATACCACCGCCGATCCGATCAGGGGTGGATCGAATCGAGCTTAGTGAATTTACCCATATTGTAAGTGCTGGGGGTGAGAACTTTGTCAAATCTGTATTTACCTCAGCAGAACGTGACTACTGCGAAGCACGAATTGACCGCCTTGCAACCAGGTTTGCCGCGAAAGAAGCGATGACCAAGGCACTAGGTACGGGAATTCGTGGACTCAGTCTTCGAGAGATTGAGGTTGTCTCAGCGCCAAATGGCCAACCCGAAATGCGGTTGCACGATCGTGCTTACGAGCGGGCACTATCGCTTGGGATCATCGCTATCTCTGTTAGCCTTACTCATACGTCGTCGATGGCTGAAGCTTTTGTTGTGACGCTTACAGACGCTTTGTCGCCTGCTTTTATTCCCCCACAATTTCAAGAGGAGATGTACCTTGGCCAATTCAAAGCCTTCTCACAATAAAGAAGAGAATTCTCTTGCCCATGATAAGTATGTCTTTATGGGTGCTAGGTTGCGCCAGGCACGAGAATACCTCGGCTTTTCACAGGAAGAAGTTGCGGAGACCTTAGGTGTGCCTCGCGCTTCAGTGTCGGCGATGGAAAGTGGGCGCCGAAAAGTTAGTAGCATAGAAATTAGAAACCTCGCGCGTCTTTATAGGCGGCCCACTGAGTTCTTCTATGACGACGAGAGCAATGAGGTGATTACCGAAGACGAAACAGTAAAGGCACTCTTTCGAGTTGCACGGAATTTGACCGTGGAAGATAAGGAGCAGGTACTGAGGTTTGCCGAATTCCTTCGTGGCGCAGGCCAAGCGCCAGTTCGGCGCAGGAGCAATTGAAATGTATCTGCGTATTCTTGTACTAGGTTTGTTCCGGGGGCCCAGTTGACGCCGTACGAAGTCGCCCGATTTAAGGGGCTAAAAGCGGCCCAGGAGCAGCATCAACACCTGGGTACGCTTATGCAAGATCGTGTGGCCATCTTCGATGTAATCGAAGATGCTCGAATCTGGCTGTTTTTTAAGCCTCTCCGTAATCTTTATGGAGCTTACGAACGACAAGGTGACGCGGCGGGCATCATGGTAAATTCACAACATCCTCTGAACCTTCAACGGTTTACGGCAGCTCATGAATATGGCCACCATGTTCTCGGACATTTGGTAAGCGCTGACAATGAAGACCATATATACCGAGATGGCAACCAGAAATTACAAGAGGTCGCAGCCCAAGCTTTTGCTGGCGAGTTTATGATGCCAATCCAGCTTGTTAACTACTCGCTAAGCACAATTGGAGTGAGTGGACAGCATTCCAAACTCATACCGGAGCAGATCTACCAGTTAGCGCTTCAGTTGGGTGTCAGCTATTCGGCCGTCCTTACCCAGCTTGTGACTCAGAAGAAGGTATCAAAAGAAATGGCCCATCGATATCGAAGAATGAGCCCACTTGGGATCAAAACTAGTATTGGGGGCAAGAAGCCAGAGTATTCTTGGGCGAACGTATGGTTGTTTGATGGAAGCCAGGGGGGTCGGAAAATAGCACCGCAAGAAGATGACGAAATTCACGTCGCGCTACAGGAAACGCCATCGACTGGTTATATATGGGAACTTGTGGATTCAGCACCGCATGTATTGGAACTCATCTCCGATGCCTTCGAAGAGGATGTTGATGGGCGGGTCGGTCAAAGTGGCCAGCGCCACTTCTCGTTTCGAGTTAGATCCCCAGGCACCGGGCGAATCAGATTAGAAATGCGGCGACCTTGGCAAACCGAAGGGCAAATGGCCATGGAATTCGAAATTACCCTGGAAGCATTGAAATTTCCGACTGGTGAGTTGGAAGAGGGTATTACGGTTGATCAAAGAAAAAGTATAATCAATGATTATCGGACAATTGGTGTATGACTGGTTCGATAAGTCGAGATGGGGTCGACTTGCGTTCCACATTAGCGCCAATTCGGGATCAGGGGCAGCGGCCTACATGCGTTGCTTTTGCAGTGACTGCGGCTCATGAAGCTTTTCGATCGGATCCATCGTTGATTGACGATCTCTCAGAGGAAGCCTTGTACTGGGGCTGCAAATGTACTGATGGCAATGAGATTAGCGGAACTTATTTTAGTTCTGCAGCAATAGCCATTGGGCGATGGGGTCAACCACTTGAAACCGAATGGCCATATGAACCTCTAAGACCACTAGGTATCGCATACGTTCCACCAACTCAAGCTGGTGGGAAGGGCTGGTACAAATCAGCATTACGGAAAATCAGCGTTTTGCCGAATGAGATTCATAAGTGTATTGAAGATGGTGTGCCGGTGGTCCTTGGGTTGAGAATATTTGATACGTTTTTTCACCCTGATTCTGCAGGGCATATCAGTAATCCACAACCAGGAGTCCGTCACCACGGACTCCATGCTGTGCTTGTGGTCGGATTCCTGGAATCCGAGCTGTTGATTTGTAATTCATGGGGCATTACCTGGGCATTAGGCGGGTATGCATGGATAAGTGATACCTACTTGAGGGATCACGCTAGTGAAGCATGGGTCATCGACGACGTCGCTTCATTGATTGATTAGTGGATAGTTTCTACTTCCAGCTATTTGTAGGAGGGGATACCCATGGAAATTGGTGAGTATCAAATTCAAGCGCAACTAACAGACCAGCTCTTAGCTGAAGACCGGGTCGTGCCACTCTTAGGCATGGCGGGTGAAGTTGGTTCGCTGCTTACGGAATATAAGAAGTGGCTGCGTGACGGTGATGCCTATCAACTATTTCCCGAACAAATTGCAGAGGAACTTGGTGACATTCTATGGTATCTGGCAAACGCTGCGACAAAATTCGGGCTTGGACTAGACGCCATCGCGTCGGCTAACCTCGCTAAGACCCAAGACCGCTGGCTACCACGTATGGAAGAGTTTGCCTTCCAACTTTTTGATGAGGATTGCGTAGCTGACGAGCAACTTCCGAGGAGGTTCACGGTGAAGGTAGGCGAAGAGCAAGATTCTGATGCCAAGATAAGCGTACAGCTAAGAATCGATGACAAACCGGCAGGCAGCTTATTGCGCGATAACTCCCACGAGGAAGATGGTTATCGCTTCCACGACATCTTCCATCTGGCATATGCCGCCAAGCTCGGTTGGTCACCGGTATTACGTGGCGTTCTTCTTAGCCCAGGCCGTAAAAGGAGGTCTGATTCCAAAGTAGACGAGGTTGAAGATGGTGGTCGGGCGATAGTCATTGAAGAGGCGATAGTCGCTTATGTGTGGGAGTATGCCAGGCGGCGGAAGTTTTTGGAGGGCCTAAATACCGTTGACTATGAAGTGCTCAGAACTGTGAAACTTCTTACTAGCGGACTTGAAGTACGGGCACGCTCACTGCATCAATGGGAGGAAGCTATCCTCGCTGGGTATACGATATGGCGCCTTGTTAATTCACGAAAACAAGGCTTGATTTCAGTGGATCTTATTGCGCGGAATATCGAACTACTTTGCTAACCTTTTGGTTTCGGTAGTTTGCTGTTGATTCCCCATTTTGGTGGAAACCACACTTCAAGTTGGTTTGGCATGGGGCTGAACTTCTGTTTGATACGTGTTCGCTCACCGATGCCCTTTACCTCAGGATGAGCTAAACGAGCGTATTTGTCGACTTCACAGAATAAGTTTTGGCAGTCGATTAACTGAAGTGGTCGTCCCCACAGGTCTTGAAAAGCTAAGTTCCTAGCAGAGAATTCCTCAGCTTGGCGGTCAACTACGTAGCGAATGATATCTTCATCGCTGTAGCTACCAGAATCCGTAAAGCACTTTTTAATACCGCTGCGAGATCCAGGACCTGCCATAACGAATTCCATCTCAGAGAAGTTAAAGATACTTGTGTAATTTAAGTCTGTGACCAGCTGGTAGGCGAGAAATGTCCCAATTCCTCTGATACTCTGAAGAAGCAAGAACGCTTCTTTCATCGACTGTGCGTCGAGCAGTCTCTTGAGAAAACATTTATCTAGAATGATGCGCAATAACTCCAGGTGCGTCTGGTGCTTGCGAATTGCGTTTGGTGAGGCAGCTGGCATAATATAGGCAGCGGAGTAGACCCGTTCACCGCGATCCAAAGCTCTTGAGAGTACTCGGTCATATCTTTTGACATCGAATTCGAAGGTTGTGAGTGGCCCGACTGATTTCGAAAGTAACTCCCACGTGCTAATACGATTGAAGAGTTTGAAGAGCAGCACGCGGAATACGATCTCTTCTGGTGCTTGGTTACCCGAATATGCTACGTGTCGAATCAGGTATTGGCTTACTCTGTCAGCAGCGCGATAAGTGTTTGTGAAACGGTGGTTTGATAGGACAGGGTCGTCAGTCCAGGGCGCCGTTTCACCACGGACTCGTCGATGAAAAATCTCTTGTCGCTTCGTAGCAAATTGCCAATACGTATCGTACACATGCGATGCAATGGGTTGTTGGCGAAGCGTAGACCTCATTTGACCACCAGGACATAGCTGCCATATATTGGACCGTCTAGAAGATTCACGATGTCATTATAGCGAATGCTACGCGTGAAATCCGGTAATCCGGGAGTCGCTTCGACCCATCGATCCTCTCCGCATCATTTCTCGGAGATTCGTTGGTTGCAGTAAATATACATGTTACTGGATGCGATATTTATGAGAGCGTAAATTCGGAAACCAGTGAATCGCGCCGCCGTATCAAACATTTGTCAAACGAATCAGACGTTAACAATGCAGACAACGCACTATTGATCTGGAATTGACTTCGGATAATCGCATTTCAATCCTATCTTCGTGGATTAGCGACCATGTAGAAGAGATAGTTCATCCGACTCATAACCCGAAGGTCATAGGTTCAAATCCTATCCCCGCCACCAAAGAGTATGCAGGTAATGGCCCTTCCAATTGGAGGGGCCTTCTGTATTAGGACCTTCATGTCAAATATTTGTCAAACGAACCGGATGTAAGAGTTCGGTACATGTGCCATATATTGGCTTGGTCATCTGTTTTTTCGTAATCTGTTGGTTTTGGGTCGGACTTGAACCATAGTTCTCTGATCTGGGCATCGTCACTTTTTGGCCTCGGATCGGCCTCTCTGACTTGAAAGGTGGTTGGCACGTTCACAGCGTTGCCGAAAATCAGTGCATGTTATGTTTGTTCGGGAAGTGCTGGCAGACGTCGCAAGACAGATTCTGAAACGAATGGGGTCATCTGTCTCACATGCATCAGATCTTCGGGATTATGGATTCGGTGTATTATGAAATTCGAACACTGAGACAAGACTGTTCGAGACAGTGGACGGCCCCTTGAGCCCGGTCCACTTCGTTTGTGAGAAGACCACATTCATTCTACTTGTCTCGCCCCTATGCTGCTTCGGACCGGAAGTAGTTCTCGGCGTAGAATCCTCGGTGTTTACTTGACCGAGTGAGAACCATTCTCTGGGTCGTCACGTCGAGGGCCAAGAACTCGTGGGGACTCAGATAACCGAGAGAGCTATGCGCCCGGGTCTGGTTGTAGTCATGGCGATATTTATTGGTCAACAACTGCGCCTCAGTGACTGAGGTGAAGAGTTCGCCGTTCAAAAGTTCATCGCGTAATCTCGAGTTAAAAGACTCGCACTTTCCGTTCTGCCAGGGTGATCCTGGATCGATAAAGTAAAGGGTGACGCCCATCTCTTTGGCCCAGCGCTCCAAGGCATTTGAGATGAACTCTGGTCCATTGTCCATTCTGACGTAGGCTGGGACGCCGTGTTCGGCCACGATCCCATCGAGGGCCGAGATGACTCCTTCGGCGTCAATTGATCGATCCACAAGCGTTGTGAGGTACTCCCTTGAGTACTCGTCGATGATGTTGAGCAGTTTCAATACTTTTCCATCTTGGGTTGCGTCAAACTGGAAGTCCATTGCCCAGGTCACATTGGCATCGATTGGGTGATGGGCTCCCATAGCAACCCCGTGGCGTGCTCTTTTGTTCTTACGTTTACGAAAAGGGACCTTCAGTCCCGCCTCCCTCCATAAGCGGTGAACCTTCTTCAAGTTCACTTGGTAGCCCGCTTCCAACACCGCCCGGTAGGCCTTTCTATAGCCTTGACGAGGATTGGTGAGGGCGAACTTACGCAAGAGCTCGATGATCTCAGCGTCGATGTTCTCTTTGGGCTTTGGGACCTGCCTTTGAGTAGATCTTGGTTGACCGGTGACCTTGCAGGCTCTTCTCTCGGAGACCCCGAACCGTAGTCGCAGCAGCTTCACAGCGCTGCGCCTGCGATCCGGGGTTAGAAGTTTCCCTCAGCCAACTCCTTTAACATGGCCTTGTCGAGAGACAAGTCAGCCACGATTGTCTTGAGCCTTCGGTTCTCCGCTTCGAGCTCCTTGAGTCGTTTGACATCATTGGCCTTCATTCCGCCATAAGTGTTCTTCCATCTATGCCAGGTAGTCTCGGTGATGCCAAAGCTCCGAGCTACCTCAGCGACGGTTTTGCCCTCGTTCAGCATCTGGTCACCCTCTGCAAGTTTTGCGATGACTTGATCTGGCGTGTGCTTCTTGCCCTTCATGTGATTTCCTCCCATATCTATTTTGGTCGGTCTTCTCACATTAGAGGTGGATCACATAGGGTTCACCACTCCAGTGGAGGTTTACCGAAAAATTTACGTAAGCGATACAGGTCACTTTGTGTGACAAACATAGCTTAAGATTTCCTGGGTGAGATAGTATTGTGAGGTGTAATGACACCCTCTTAGCCCAGGATTCATCTGTTTGCAATTCGGGCAAATGTAATGTCGAGTTCAACACGCAACGACAAAAGTCTTGTAACATAGCGACGTTAGGCTGTTATTTATAGCGTTTTATTGAGGAAACGGCCACTGGAGACCAAGGATAACCAGATGCATCGGAGACTGCTGAGGATAGCTCAAGGAATTCTGGTTCAGTGCTTGTGTGGAGCAATACTTTTTGGATGTGGTAGATCCAACACTGACGTATCAAAAACGTCAGTGTCACGGTCTGTGTCATCATCAGCTCCGAACCCCTCTTCTAGCACGGCATCTTCGACAAGTTACGCTCCTTCGCCTACGACGGATGTGTCCAGTCCGACGACATCCAATTCGGCGCCTAGCTCAATGACTTTTCTCAGTGAACCTGCAGATGGCGTGACGCCATGGCTGAGAGTCATCTCAAGTGCTTCCTCGCAGATACTGATCAATGAGTATCTGCTAACTGATCAAGCATTGATTTCAGCGCTTGTCACAGCGGCGAGACGAGGCGTGAAGGTGGACGTTATCGTCGATGGTCATCCTTATAAGGATCCCACTGCACTGAGCCAATGCCAGTCAGCTTTTGCTGGCACGGGCGTTGTTCTTCGAACGGCACCTGCACGTTTTGAAGGATCCTATAGCTTTGATCATGCTAAGTACATCGTCGTCGATCCTGGCAAGAAAGATCAAGTAGCGATACTGGGTTCGCCTAACGCGACGATAAGTGCGTTTGATGGCAGCAACGCTGAGGATGCAGTTATGACCACTGATCCTCAAGTTGTCTCTGACTTGGGCGATCTCTTTAGTGCTGACTGGAGTGGAGATCTTGCCGGGTATAACCCACGTCAGAACCTCGTCGTCTCTCCTGGTTCCACCTCTGCGCTTGTAGACATGATCGATCTCTCAGGTCCTGTAGAGATCGCCACGGAGGAACTTGGAGACGTTCCTTTGATCTATGGCGCTATTGAGAGTCATGCTGGGACAGCTCGGGTACTCTTACCCTCTTACCTCTCATATAGCGAACAATCATACGCTTTGCAGCTTGAACGGGCTGGTGTGCAGGTTAGGACGCTTTCTTCGGTGTACCTGCACGCCAAGCTGATAGTGACTTCTAGTGAAACATTCGTTGGATCTCAGAACTTTTCGTATCCATCGATGATGAACAATCGGGAAGTCGGAATCATTTCCACTAATGGCGCCATTCGAGACCAGGCACTTTCGTGGTTTAACTCTATGTGGAACAATGCTGTGTCCCTCCAAGCTCAGGTGACGACCAGCATGGCTTCCACCTCAGGTACTTTAGGTCCGACAACTACCGCGCCAGCGCCATCTGTTGCAACTTCGAGCTATCCGTACATCCCCTACGGTGCCAGCGAGTCACAGGTGGAGTCTCTATGGGGTCGCCCTTTTTCAACTGGAACCGTTGTCTATGATGGATATCCCGAACTAACTTGGTCCTACCCAGGTGGTACCGTCTACTTCGGAAGCGGAGATACCGTTGTCCACGTCACAAGAGCAGCTTCGTAGTTGTCGTCCTGGTGCCGTTTGATGACTTATCTTCTTTCGAGGAGATAGGTCTTAGAGTATGACTCAACTTGGCTGAGTAAACGTGAGCGTCTAAATAAAGAAGATACCGTGCTGGCGTTTGTTCGTGCTGGAAAGGATCGCTATGGGAGTCGATGTGTACCTAAGCTGCGCCCATCCACTCCAGATATATGAGATAAGCTGGTAGTATGTCTGAAACGTGAGTTTGACCTTTACGGAGTTACGAAGTTGAGAGAGTTGGTAGATGAGTCTTTCTAAGGACCTAAAAGATCGAGGTGTGATTTACCAGATGAGCTCTTCCGAGCTTGAAAATATCCTGGACAACACTAAAACCTCAATATACGTGGGATTTGATCCCAGTGCAGACTCTTTGACGGTGGGGAACTTGCTTCAGATAGTCACTATGCGTCGGCTGCAACTGTATGGCCATCGCCCAATTTTCGTTGCTGGCGGCGCAACTGGTATGATTGGAGATCCCTCGGGAAGGTCTTCTGAGCGTAATTTGCTTTCTGAGGATCAACTTCAACACAACTTAGCATCGATTTCAGAGCAGCTGCACCGCTACTTGGACTTTGACGCCGGACAGCAAAGCGATGCTCTTTTGGTAGACAATGCAACCTGGTTTTCTCAAATGAGGTTGCTGGACTTTTTAAGAGATGTGGGCAAGTACTTTAACATCTCTCCCATGTTGCAGAAAGACTCCATTCGAAATCGTCTAGGAGAGGGAGCGTCTCTTTCCTATACTGAGTTTTCGTATATGCTGTTGCAAGCGTACGACTTTTATCAACTCTCGTTACCTCCTTATAACGTGGAGATTCAATTTGGTGGATCAGATCAATGGGCAAACATTGTATCTGGTATCGACTACATACGTCGAGTGTCGGGCAAGGGAGTTTTTGGGATGACTACTCCGCTTGTGACGAAAGCAGATGGTACGAAGTTTGGAAAGTCCGAGGGCAACGCTGTCTGGCTAGATCCCGCGAAAAGCTCGCCCTATGAGATGTATCAGTTCTTTGTAAGATCTGAGGACGCCATGGTGGGAACGTACCTGAGATACTTCACTTTCTTGGATCTTCAGGAGATACAGGAACTTGAAAAAGATGTAGCTGCATCTGCAGACAAGAGGCGAGCTCACCATAGGTTGGCGTACTGCGTCGTAAGTTTTGTGCATGGAGAGGCGGAAGCTCGCAAGGCGGAACAAGCTTCATCTGTTTTGTACTCCGACAGTCTCAAGAGCGTTACAAAAGAGGTTCTCTTGTTGGCGTTGAGTGAGGCGCCGAGCATCGAGGTCCCAAGCTCAGTGTTCGACTCGCTTTCTGACCCAGTCGAGCTGGTAGCTCTCAGCCCTCTTGTAAAGTCAAAAAGCGAGGCACGCAGGACCATTAGTCAGGGAGGTCTATATGTCAACGATGAAAGGGTCGGAGTTGACCGAAAGATTTCTCAAAGCGATCTCCTCTTTGGCGATACAATGGTGCTTCGTAGAGGGAAAAAAGAGTACTGCCTGGTGCGAATACTTTGAGATCCCATGAGGCGGGGCATTCCAAAGCGTAGTGCTGGCCTGTGTTGAGTGAAGTACAGATAATAATAAAATAAATAGATATAGTCGGAGCATAGGAGCATCTTTGGATGCTCAGTGATAAAGTAAGCGCGTGAAAAGGTCTCTGAGATGCTGCTATTATCCGCGAGGAACTATCTCTAATGCCTCTCGCCCTTGGATCTCAATAGCCGAGCGTCCTTCGATGAGGGCCATAATCTCTTTGCCGACAAGTTCATACCTCCATCCGTTGCGCAGGCGAGCACTCTCTTTATTGGTCAGAAGATCCTGTATGTCATCTTTGGAACTTACAATTACCGCGTCGATCTGACACTTCTGAGCAACGGACGTGACCCAGGCTTGGCATAACTGTACCAAAGGTGTTAGATGTTTTGGATAAGGAGTGTTATCGCTTACGGACTCCGTAGGCAGATTCGATGCAAGCCCCTCTTTTATGGTGTGCATGATCTCCATCTGCATCTTGGTGCTCATCCTCTTGGCATCTACCCCTCTGAGGTTTAGCATCACATCTAAAGAGCGTGGCTTGGCATGGGCTATTGTGGCTACCGCCAAATCTGAAAGCACATATCTACAAGGAATATCATTTTCTCTTGCAGTGAGTTCTCGCCAAGCACCAAGTGCGCGGGCTACTCTTTTTGACTGCTCGTCTAGAGTGCGACACTCCTTTATCTTGAGCCAAGCTAGCTCTGGTTCTACGAACTTGTGTTGTCTTTCTAAAGTTCTCTGGAGTTCTTCGTCCACCCATCTGACCCGGCCGAGTCGCAAGAGTTCTTTGTTGATAGCGTCGCGAAGGCTATGCAGATATACGACATCTGTGCATGCATAGTCGACTTGCCCTTTGCTTAGGGGTCTCACAGTCCAGTCAGAGAACCTGTCGGCTTTTTGTACCTTTACTCCTAAGAACTTTTCCAAAAGTGTTCCAAGTCCTGCTCGGGCGGTTCCCAAGAAGGCTGCTGCTATCTGTGTATCATACAATCGGGACGGAATGACTCCTACGGATCGTTCAAGTATCGCAAGATCCTGGTCAAAGGCGTGAAAGATAAACTCTATGTTGCTTTCAAAAAGAGGTAGAAGTAGCTTGAGTTCTACTCTGAAGGGGTCTATCAGCGCTACCTCGCCAGAGTCTCGTGCAACTTGAACTAACGCTAGCCTTGGATAGTACGTCTTTTCTCTGTGAAACTCAGTATCTATAGCCAACGAGTTGTCGTGAATCAGAGTTTCTACAAGGTTGCATAGGGCGTCGTCTGTGTCAATCCAAAACGCCTTAGAAGTTCTGCCCTCAATGTCGAGACCAAGTAACCTTTTCGATGCCATCTGTTCAATTATGTTATTTTATGCACTCTGAGATCAAGTTACGTCTAGATATATCTGAAGAGGTGTTCTAATCGATAGTTGATATTCCTTGGAGTGTGACCCTTGTACAGATGCGTGTTCTGCGAGATTGTGAGTAAGCGCCAAAAGGCGGACTTTGTCTACGAAGACGATGTTGCAGTGGCGTTCTTGGATAAGTCCCCACTCGTTCTTGGTCACGTCTTAGTGGTTCCTAAAACGCACTATGAAAACTTATTTGTACTTCCTGATGACATGACTAGAGAGTATTTTGTGGTTGTCCAACGACTTGCAGTTGCGGTCATGAAAGGATGCGGTAGTCAGGGAACATTACTATTAAACAACAATGTGGTGAGTCAATCGGTCCCTCATCTTCATTGTCATGTTATTCCACGATCTAAAGGTGACGGCTTTAAGGGCTTTTTCTGGCCCCGCCATCGCTATGGAGAAGGAGAGGCTGAGTTGTACGTCTCTAAGATCGCTCGTTATCTTCGTTAGGTCTTAAATCGACCGTTATGGTCAAAATACCGTTGTCTAAAGTCGCTTGCCCATCGGCAATAATAGAAAAATCGAAGTAATCGAGGCGAGCTTGTTCGACGAATCTACGCCTCTCTTGTCCTTCGACAGGTGGAATCTGGCGCGCCTTTACCGCCTCGGCTCGCAACTTGAAGCGGTCTAGCATCTCATTTGGGTCGAATGCTTCTTCCATATAAGAAAAACGTTAGTAGCTAAGACAGTCAATGAAGCCTAATATATGGAATTACAAGTGACCAATGTGCGTTTAAGTTGTTACATAAGTTTTGCGTAGATCCAGCGTAGTCATGAAGTTTCATTTTGTGACTAGGCTCTAAGATGTTATGTAGTTGTCTAATTATTCGAGGAGCTGCTCGTGAAAAAAGGACGCCACCGCAAGTTTGAAGAGGCGAGAAAGGCCAAGCGAGCGTTTATCGAACCCAAGGTTAAATGTGAGGAGTGCGGAGGGGACTCCGAAGAAGGACACGCATCATGGTGTTTGGCTTACCTTGACGACGAGGATGAGGTATTTACATCCTCGAGTTCTCAATTCGACGATGGACAAGGTGTGAGCGAAGGCTAGTAATCGACCAAGCGACACATGTAGCTAGAATCTCTCAGTGCTATAATCGCATGGGCTCCTTGCGATTCACTACTAGGGAGAGTACTTAGTGCTAAAGGGATTTTGTGATGGCGGGGTCTTCGCTCAGGTTGACGGCGAAGGAGACTTAGTTGTTTTACTAATGCACGGATGGGGTAGAAGCTCTGCTGACTACGCAGAGGTTCGGAATCTTTTGTCTCAAAGCGAGGCTTTCTCGGACTTGAAGATCATAGCTGTCGATCTTCCAGGTTTTGGGAGTTCTCCACCACCAAAAAGTGCGTTTTCCACGTACGACTACGGCCGATATATGACTGAACTTCTCAGCGAGATCAAGACGTCCAAGGTCGGAGGGAAGGGCGTCGTAATCGTTGGACACTCCTTTGGAGGAAGAGTTACTCTTCAGATGGCGGCACACGATATGGTTCCCGGCCTTGGTGGGATTGTCTTAATTGGTACTCCTTTGATAAGGAAAAATGCTCAGTCTAAGGTGGCTACGTCAATTAAGGTGGCACGAAAGCTAAGGTCTCTTGGCATCTTGAGCGAAGAGAAGATGGAAGAACTTAGAAAGAAATATGGTTCTGAAGACTACCGTAACGCTCGGGGAGTCATGCGCGAGATCCTGGTAAAGTCTGTGAACGAGGACTACAGGTCTCTTTTACCAAAGGTAGACATAGATACGACTCTACTTTTTGGGGAGCTGGATCAGGTTACTTCCATCACCCAAGCCAGTGTAGCCCTTACGATGATGCCTAAAGCCACCTTGGTATCACTCCCAGGAGTTGGTCATATGCTGCCGTTGCAAGACCCTTCGAGCGTGTCTGAATCAATTTTGAACCATGTCCGTAACGTATTGGAGCAATCTCTTGACCACTGACACGTTTGTACTTTACATCGCCGGAGCTATGGGGACCATAGCCTCTTCACTAGCAGCTATCAAGTGGCTGCGAGTGGCTCAAAGAGAGCACTACATACTCACGTATACGACTAAGTTTGCTCTTAGGTGGTGGTCTTATAAGACGGCCCGAATCAATACTATTGCCTTTGCAGTGGGCTACTTTTCTGCAGCCTTGCAAGCTAGAGAAGTGGTCCCACTAAAGGTAAGAGTGGTATTGGTGGGTGCAGTAGCGGTCGTGGCTATAGTTTTCCCGCTCGGACTCTCCATTAGAGGCAGAACGTCAAAGTTGGCATTAACTGCTCGCATGAAAAGACTTATGTTGACACTGACGTGTGTATATGCCGTAGGGCTTGTCGCATCTTTTGAGCTTTCATTTGTGTACTTATACCTTTGTTTGGCCCCGTTGCTGATGCCTTTCTTAGTTGAGGCATCTCTGTGGTTGACCAGGCCGATAGAGTCACGGGCACTATCGAAATTCGTAACTAAAGCCGAGAATAAGCTAAAGCGCAATCATCCAAAAGTCATTGCCATTACTGGATCTTTTGGTAAGACGACTACTAAGAACTACATCGCGACTTTGACAAGAAGCTCTATGACCGTACTAGCTTCACCGGCTTCGTTCAATAACAGGGCGGGCCTGGCCCGCACCATAAACGAGCATCTCGACGCCTCGACAGAGCTCTTGGTGGCAGAGATGGGAACTTTTGGACATGGTGAGATTGCTAGCCTTTGTTCTTGGATCCCTCCAGATGTGGCGGTGTTGTGTGCCTTGGGACCGGTGCATCTTGAACGTTTCGGATCAGAGGATCAGATCTTAAAAGCAAAGCTTGAGATTACTCAGCAGGCTCATACTGTTGTTGTCAATGTGGACTATCCCAAGCTAGCGCTTGCGGCGAACTCCCTCGAGTTAGGGGGAAAGAAAGTGATGAGAGTCTCTGACCGGGACTTCTCTGCATACGTGAGCGTAAAAAACAATGACGAGGGGCAGCTGGTTGTCTATGTAGAACAGAGGCGTATCGGGGCGGTTGACGAAGGCGATATCTCTGCAGGAAACCTTGCGTGTGCTGTGGCAGCAGCACTTGCGGTAGGTGTAACGGAGAACGCGCTTTGCGAATCTCTCTCTGAGATCAAAGCGCCACCAAATCGGCTAAATGCGGTTGTAGCTGGAGACGTAGGCGTTGAGATCTTAGATGACACCTACAACTCCAATCCTGCAGGAGCACGGCGAGCTTTAGCTGCTCTTCAGCGACGAGTTGAGTCTGGAAAGCGTGGAGTTGTCGTAACCCCTGGGATGGTTGAACTTGGTCACAAACAGTTCATAGAAAACCTAAGATTCGCCAAAGCTATTGCAGATGTCGCATCGATTCTTATTATTGTCGGTCGAACAAACCAAGAAGCCCTCCGGCAAGGAGCAAGAGAAGGAGCTGCTGGCTCTGGCGCAAATTTGACTCAAATCGTCGAGGTCAGAACGAGAGAAGCGGCGGTTTCCTGGGTTAGGAGATACTTATCAGATCGAGACGTTGTCTTATATGAAAATGACTTACCAGATCACTTTCCTTGACCGAAGCCATAGGATGAGAGTCGAAGTTTTCTAACGATACGATGAGGTTAACTTATGGCTGCTGTAGGGGTAGTGTTTGGTGGTCGGTCGCCAGAACATGACATCTCAATCCTTACCGGACTTCAGGCGGTAAGGGCATTAAGTTCTGAAGGGGTCCCGGTTCTTCCGATTTACTGGACTAAACAAGAGGAGTTTTGTCAAGTTGCGGTAGGTGCTGAGGCAAAGGACTTTGCCGATGGACTCCCAGCAAAGTCTGTTCCAATCTCACTACGACTTGGTGCAGACGGGGGATTTTATTCCGGGGCGGCCGGACTCTTATCCAAGTCCAAAAGGCTTGACATAGATGTCGTTGTTAACTGCTGCCACGGCGGTGCCGGGGAGGACGGATCGTTACAGGGCGCCTTCGATCTGGCAGGTATACACTATACGGGTCCTACTGCTCGAGCAGCGGCGTTAGGTATGGACAAGTTGGCGTTTGCTGGTGTTGTCAGAGATCTTGGCATATCTACTCTGGATCGGATTTTATTCGATGCGAACACAGAATCTATTCCTTTTCAGGGTCCCTATATTGTAAAACCTCGATATGGTGGGTCGTCTTTGGGGATCGATGTAGTCGAAGATTTTCCGACGGCGAAGATGCGACTTAGCGCTAACGTCCACCTTCGTTTTGGAGCCATAGTGGAACCGTATCGTCCTGAGCTCTACGACCTTCAACTGGCGGTACGTTCTTACCCGGAGCTGACTTTATCTCCGTTGGAAAAACCCCAAAAAGGGGGAACAAAAGGAGAGATTTTAAGTTATAAAGATAAGTACATGGCTGGTGAGGGTATGGCTACAGCACCCAGGGAGCTTCCAGCTCAAGTATCAGATGATGTGGTTAAACGTGTACGCGAGGTAGTTGTCAAGATCGCTGAAGCAATAGGTGTAAGAGGCGTATTTAGAGTTGACTTCTTAGCCTCAGATGATGGCCAGTTGTATTTAAATGAGGTAAACACGATACCAGGGTCGCTCTCTCATTACCTTTGGATCTCACCTAAGCTATCGTTCGCGGACCAGTTGAAACTCTATATTAAAGAGGCCAAGAGCTCGCCTTCTAGATACGCGAACACAGCTGGAGCTGATGGAACAGTGCTCAGGTCAGCTTCATCCGTAGCGTCGAAGTTGGCATAGTACAGATAACCTAAAGACATGGACACCGAAGTTGAGGGCAGTAGAAGATCACTTGCTCTATTACGTCAGACGTTACAAGAGGACGAAGACCTTGTACAGATTGTGAGACTCAAGTGGGTAAAGCTGATAAGGCCCGCACTTGTGTTTCTTGCACTTGTCTTGGCTGCGCTGATAGTAGTCACCTTCTTGCCCTTCAGCTTTGTAATACGAACTACCGTGTCAGGCGTAGTTTTAATATTCGCAATTGGCTTTTTCATCTACCACTGGCTCTATTGGAAAGACGAGTTTATGCTCATCACCTCTAAGCGTGTAGTGCTGGAAAAGGGGGTGTTTTCTCGGAGCACGCGGGAGATTCCTTTAAATAAAATAAACGACGTCTCCTGTCAACAGAGTCTTTTTGGTCGAATGTTTCACTATGGAAACATTGAGATAGCCTCTGCTAATGTCAAAGGTCCTGAAAAGATCCAATGTATTCCGGAGCCACTGGCTATTAGATCACTGATAGCGACCGTCTCCACCAAAGAGCCAACCAGCAAAGCATCTTCGACGAATGTTACATCGACCACGCAAAAAGTGAGTGGTAGTCTTGTGGACGATTTAGAGCGATTGACGGCGTTGTATCAGCAAGGGATGATAACCGCGTCAGAGTTCCAAGCGGCAAAAGACAAGCTTCTTCAAAGTAATTCACATCCAAGTGAGTTCGGGTTCTAGCTGAGGTTGTTCTAAGTCTCCACCTTGGGACTTTCCAGCGAAGCTGATAGCTTTGGTTAATGTGAAAGTGGGTGTGACGTGGTTGAGTTTTGTGTCATAGGTGATATCCAGATCGCATATGAAACCTTTGGCAATGAAACGCAAGAGGCTATGGTGCTCCTCTCAGGGCTAGGCGGTGAGATGCGGGACTGGCCCGAAGAGGTTGTGTCCCAGCTAACTGATGCAGGATTTTTTATTATACGTATAGATCATCGCGACTCGGGAGCCTCCTCTGAGATCTCCTCGCCGGTGGACGTCATTTCGGCGTTCTTGGGAAACAAAACTGCGGCGGCATACACGTTGCGTGATATGGCTGGGGATATGAAAGCCGTACTGGATAATCTGGGGATATCCTCTGTCCATATGGTTGGAGTCTCAATGGGGGCTATGGTGGCTCAGCAGTTCTGTGTTGACTTTCCTGCATATGTCAGATCTTTGTGTTCTATCATGTCGACAACAGGAGCAAGAAACGTGGGGCAGCCCTCCGCCGAGGTCGTTGCTGCAGTGCTAAGTGGAGTTGCTCCGGAACTGAAAAAAGGAGGAGATCCCGCTGCGACACAGGGGAAAAATACCATCGAAGCAATCTTGGAACTTGGCGATCTTGAACAGGTAAAGGCGTCTATCGAAAAAACTGCATCCAATGCACCTGATCTTGAGCAAATACTTCGTCAGCTGGCGGCTGTATTTGCAAGTGGAGATAGAACAGAGGCACTAAGACAATTAAAGATCCCAACTGTCGTTATACATGGAGACTCTGATTCCGTAGTAGACGTATCAGGAGGAGTTGCAACTCATGAAGCTATTTCTGGGTCTAAGCTTTTCATCATTCCGGGGATGGGACACGAGATTCGACCAGAGCATTGGCCCCGGATACGAGATGCCCTTTTAGAAAATGTCGAAGCTTCAAGGGGGTTTTTCTCAGATTCTTGAAGTGCTTGTCGAATATAGCGGAGAGGTGATGATGGACAAGGTTTTAGACGGAGTCCGAGTTGTAGAGTTTGTGGGTATTGGTCCTTGTCCTTTTGCAGGAATGATGCTTGGGGATATGGGAGCAGAAGTTGTACGGATCGACCGTTTACGAAGCGGTCAAATCTCTAAACAAAGTTGGGACTCAACTCCGTCAGACCCTTTTCTAAGAGGAAAGGGGACTTTGGAGATTGACCTCAAACATCCAAAAGCTGAAGATATCGTAGCAAATCTCATACAGAAATCGCATGTACTCATCGAAGGTTTTAGACCGCTTGTCATGGAAAGACTCGGATTTGGACCCAAGTGGGCTTTAGGAATAAATCCCGCTTTGGAGA
>JAJYGA010000027.1 GCA_021785255.1 Actinomycetes bacterium | reverse complement strand
CATGCGCTCACGAATGCTCATGCTTTATATTGTAGATCGAGGGTGTGACAAGCTTAATTTCGGTGGCGATCAAGGTCGCTCGACCCCGCCCTTACAGACGGGGCTTGCGCTCCCATTGTGGTCAAAGAAACGTTTGCGGGTACCTTGTTAACTCAGCGAAGCAGGAAATCAACGTCTGGTGTACTTAGTGTTTTATGGGCTGTCGTTTAGTCAGTAGATGTTTCCGGTACAAACTGTAAAGTTAAAGTGGTTGTATTAACCAACTAGATTATGCTAGGCTGTTAAGCGATTCCTTGCCAGCAAGTAAGACTTTTTAGGTCTATCGAACATTTACATGGGAACGGGGGCGACTTGTCTTGACCCGAAAAGTTGTGGTCACGGATGGCGGGACCCTCTCTAAGGAGATCTTGGAGTCTGCTGATGACTCTCGTTACAAGTGGATAGCGTTGTCAAATACTACTCTCGGGGTTCTGATGGCCACGATAGATGGCTCCATAACTCTAATAGCCCTGCCCGACATCTTTAAAGGAATTGGCCTGAATCCGCTAGGTCCTGGAAACAGCTTTTACCTACTTTGGATGATCCTTGGTTTTCTTGTCGTCACTAGTGTGCTGGTAGTCAGTCTTGGGCGACTAGGAGACATGTATGGGCGAGTGAAGATGTATAACCTTGGTTTCGTAATCTATACCGTAGGCTCGCTTCTGCTTACCATAGATTGGATGCAAGGTCGAAGTGGAGCTATGTGGCTCATCGTCATGAGATTAGTCCAAGGTCTTGGTTCGGCGTTTCTGGTTGCGAACTCGTCGGCGATTCTCACGGATGCATTTCCGTCTAATCAGCGCGGGATGGCACTGGGAATCAACCAAGTGGCGGGTATCAGTGGTTCCTTTATAGGCCTTATTCTAGGTGGGCTATTGGCTCCAATAGACTGGAGATTGGTATTTTTGATATCAGTTCCGATAGGTATCTTCGGCACGGTTTGGGCCTATTACAAGTTGGAGGAAAGGGGAGTTAGACAACCGTCATCTATCGATTGGGTAGGGAACGTTACATTTGCAGTCGGATTAATCTTAATTTTGATTGGCATAACCTACGGAATTGAACCTCATGGTCACAGCACAACGGGGTGGAGTTCACCGGCTGTTTTATCCGAATTGGGTGGAGGACTGGCTCTTTTAGTGGTGTTTTTTGTGGTTGAAACAAAGGTGTCTAACCCTATGTTTAGAGTTCCTCTCTTTAAAATCAAGGCTTTTACATTTGGAACTTTATCCACCTTCCTGGTTTCGATAGCTAGAGGTGGGTTGCTTTTTATGCTCATAATTTGGCTTCAAGGCATCTGGCTGCCGCTGCACGGGTACTCTTTTTCGGCAACTCCGCTATGGGCAGGAATTTTCATGCTTCCTCTTACGGTTGGATTTTTGATAGCTGGACCAATATCTGGTTATCTATCTGATAGATTTGGTCCGCGTCTCTTTGCGACTGTGGGACCCTTGGGGACAGCTTTCGCGTTTGTATTGCTACTGTTTGCCCCTGTGGAGTTTTCTTACGTGTACTTTGCTATCACGTTGTTGCTTTCCGGCCTTTCTCAGGGCCTGTTTGCCTCTCCCAACAGAGCCGCAGTCATGAACTCCCTTCCTCCTCAGGACCGTGGAGTTGGTGGTGCCATGAACTCGACATTTCAAAATTCTGCACAGGTGTTTTCTATTGGGATTTTTTTCTCTCTGATGATAGCGGGCCTTTCATCGTCTCTTCCTGCTGTCATGACAAGGGGGTTGATAAGTCACGGTGTTAACCCTTCGTTGGCGAGTAGCGTGGGACACCTTCCGGCAGTGTCGATTTTGTTTGCGGCCTTTTTGGGTTATGACCCCATCCGAAAGTTGTTGGGAAACACGGTATTGAGCCATCTATCCCGAACAAACGTAGCAGCTCTTACGGGCAGGAAGTTTTTTCCCGACCTTATTTCAACGTCGTTTTCGACTGGACTGCACGAGGCATTCGTCTTTGCACTAATCGCGTGTATAGTGGCTGCTGTTGTGTCATTTTCCCGCGGTGCGCAATAGTGATACCCGGGGGCATTTTGAAGTTGACGAACTCTCAAGCGGAGTCGCGCTAGTTGCTGTAACGTTGGAGATTGATTTCTACCAGCTCCTGAACTCCAGAGAAAGATCTGAACGTACCTGATAGGACGTTTGCAAAGGTATCAGCTTTTGGGATGGAAAGTGGTGTCACTTGGGATGAGGTGGTTTCGCTGCGTTATTGGATATCTCGGGTAGAAGTTGGTTACACTGTTATACGTGGTGAACATTCTCTTCAAACTGTGGGATCGTCTCTTGGACCTTGTCGGTATTAAAGCAATAAAATACTCGGCCGTTTCGGCGATCACAGTTGCTCTTTCTCAAATCATCCTTTTTGTTCTTTTTGGGCTAGTTCGAAAGTGGTCCGCTACAACATGTAACGTAGTTGCTACCGCGACGACGGCGATACCTGGATACTACCTTAATCGGGCGTGGGTTTGGGGGAAATCTGGCAGGTCACACTTTATGAAGGAAGTGACGCCTTTTTGGGTCTTGACTTTTTTAGGGCTTGTGCTGTCTTTGATTGCGGTATCGTATGCACACTCTTTTGCGCAACATCTAGGACTGAGCCATATTGTGGATGCGATATTTGTCAACCTTGCATCATTGGGTGCTTTTGGGATACTTTGGATAGGCAAATATATGATCTTCAATAGATTTCTTTTTGGCTCAGAACCGATCTCGGTAGACTCGGAGGTAATTTAGTGCCACCTGAAGCAGTCAAAATTAGCGGGATATCAAAAACCCATGTTGAAGAGGCGATGCAAAGACAATTAACTCTCACTAAGCCACCTGGCTCTTTAGGGTATCTAGAGGAGATCGGTAACCGACTGTGCGGTATTTTTGCTCAGGTTCCTCCGCCAAGTCTTGATCGTATCGATGTTGCGGTATTTGCAGGAGATCATGGCGTTGTTAGAGAGGGAGTAACTCCGTGGCCTCAAGAGGTTACCGTACAGATGCTGGCAAATTTTATTGCCGGTGGAGCTGGAATCAACGTAGTTGCCGATGCTGTTGGGGCCAATGTTCTAGTGGTGGATGTTGGTGTAGCTGCTGACACGTCCCATCTAGAGGGGTTGCTACAGAGAAAACAAGTTTATGGGACTAAGTCGTTTTTACACGAAGCGGCTATGTCTTTGAACGAGGCGCGTGCTTGCTTTGATGTGGGATATGAAGTTGCTCGCGAACTAATTGATACGGGTTCCGACCTGCTTGTCACAGGAGAAATGGGTATTGGAAATACTACGTCGGCGGCCGCGATTATATCTGTGATAACAGGTAGTTCTCCAGCTGAAGTGGTTGGTCGCGGGACTGGAATCGATGATGAAATGCTCAAGACAAAGATCGACGTAGTGCTGAGATCAATCAAACGAGCTCAAAACGAGAACTGTTCTTTTTCGGACCCTTTTTCTTTGTTGGCGCAACTGGGCGGAGCTGAGATTGCTGCGATAGCGGGATATGTCGTAGGTGCTGCGTCGGGAGGGCGTCCGGTGCTAGTAGACGGCGTCATATCGCTTGCAGGAGCGTTGGTTGCGGGGCTATTCAACCCGTTGGTGACCCAATATATTTTTGTCGGTCACCTTTCTACCGAGCCCGGAGCTGCAAGAGCCATAGCCTATCTCAAGGAGCGTCCAATCTTGGCGCTAGATATGCGGCTG
The DNA here is from genome assembly GCA_021785255.1 of Actinomycetes bacterium. Classification (GTDB taxonomy): domain Bacteria; phylum Actinomycetota; class Acidimicrobiia; order Acidimicrobiales; family Acidimicrobiaceae; genus Ferrithrix. The sequence goes on along the minus strand of JAJYGA010000027.1, from coordinate 16,064 downwards.
GGTGAAGGAACTGGAGCAACACTCGCAGTATTGGTTGTTAAGACAGCCGCTAAGGTTCTCTCTGAAATGGCAACCTTTGACCAGGCAGGTGTTTCTCAAGTCAAATAGTCGGAGCAGAGATATTTGTGACTGCAATTTTGGCGGACTTTACGCAGGTGGGTATTCCAGACCCCAGTAGGTACGAACCCGCGAGCCCAACTTTTGAAGAAGTATCCTGAGACAGTGCGCGTTGAGCTTTGGATATTATTTGCCGGTGATAAGGCGAAAAGCGTGCGAAACTCTCGTCCCATCTGGTGACTCGATACTCCTCGACTTTTATATCGGTTCCCAGAATCTCCATTGCTTCGGCGACCAATAGATGCACAAGCATCTTTGGCTCAAGAGATAGGTGCGCTCGATCCTCCAGGCGGCCAGATGAAATCCTAAGTACTTTGGCTTCTAGAGACTGCCAGCTGGGCCATTTGTTAGGTCCTAAGGTGATCGCAGTCGTGAAGTAGGGCTCGGATCGGGGTATCAGGACTCCTGATACTTGAGAGTCGATATGGCTGAGATCTGCAGACACTAATACAGTGGACATCGTGACCGATGTTCTGCGTATTGCATTGACAAGCGTAGAACATATAGGTGAGACATCTTTCAACAGACTGCCCGCGTGACTCGATGGAGTTGCCAAGATGACTTTATCAAAAGATTCGACATCTCCGTTGGCAATGATATCTACCCCGGTGGTGGTGATCCGAAGACCGCTCACTTGGGTATCTCTTAGAATCTCGACACCATTGGATTGGAGGTGATCACTGAGAGATTTGACGAGAAAACTTAACCCTTGTTTAAACGATGCAAAAGGTGGCAGTGGATTTTCGGACTTGTCGACTGGGATAGTTGATGGTATGCCTCGGAGGAGGTCGAGGACTTGAGGAGCGGTAATCTCTGCACTGGCTCCGTATACCGTCGCCGCATTAATTCCTCCTAAAAGTGGATCTAGGATGCTGTTTGTATAACTTCTTCCAACGGATCGTTCAAATATTTGTCCTAGGTCGTCGCCGATTATTCTTGGTCGGCGTGCATTGTAATAGAGCCACTTGACGTACGTCTTCAAGCGTTCAGCTTGAGTTAGAACCTCATTGCCGAAGATGTGCTCTTTGGAAGTAGGGAAGCCCAAGGTAAGTCCGAGTGGTAAGGGGTGAAGTGCTTTTTTCCGGTAGATCAGAGCCCTATTGGCACTTGGATGCGTTAGCCGATCTCGTATCCCAAGGGCTGAGATGATCTCGAAGATCTCACTAGATCGAGTCACAAAAACGTCCGGACCTTCTTCAATAGAGAGTTCACCTACTTTGGACTCTCGAATCTTACCCCCCAACTGTTTTGTCTTCTCGTACAAAGTGACTTGATGGTCTTGGCTCTGGGTGAGAAAAAAGGCGCATGCTAGTCCCGTAATTCCACCGCCAACTACGGCAACTTTCACTTTAGGAACTCCAGTACTAAGTCTAGGGAAGGTTCAATCTCCCCAGAACGGATGAGATGTCCATAACGATGAACGAACTCGACGAGAAGCTCAAGGGTTTTCGGGTCGGCTCCCGGGGGGACACCGTGACCGAGATTAAATATGAAGCCATCGCAGGGCCGAGAACTCTGCAGAACCTGAAGGGCTTCAATCAGAACGGTTTTGGATGAGGCTTGAAGTACAGCAGGGTCAAGGTTGCCTTGGAAGGAGACTTTCTTTTTAATTCGTGATCTTGCATCGTCAAGCGAAGTGCGCCAGTCAATCCCGATCACTTCAAGATCCATGTCAACCATGTCGATCAGTAATTCACCAGTGCCTACGCCAAAGTGCACGCGAGGTTGAGGGAACTTGGAAAGTTCACCAAAGAGTGCAGCTGAGTGTGGCTTTACGTACTTGCGGTAGTGTCGTGGTGACAAAGATCCGACCCATGAATCAAAGATCTGAACGGCATCTACCCCGGCTTCGATTTGAAGAGAGAGAAACTCGAATGCAACTTCCACAAGGCTATCCATAAGGCGGTGCCACAGTGTCTCGTTGTCTAACATAAACGCCTTAGTCTTTGCATAGGTCTTTGAGGGGCCACCTTCGATCATGTAACTTGCAACTGTAAAAGGTGCACCGGCGAAACCGATAAGAGGTATCTCAAGGCGACTCTTGAGTAACTCTATTGCCTGTGTTACATAGGTGGTAGAGTTCTTGATCTCGTCTGGTTTTATGAGTTCTAGGTCATTGGCGCCTTTAAATGTGGAGTCAATTTGGGGCCCTTTCCCAGGAACTATGTCCACCTGGAGACCAGACCCTAGAAGCGGAACCATTATGTCAGAGTACAAGACTGCGGCATCGACGTTATACCGTTTGACCGGCTGGAGCGTAATTTCGGCTACGAGGGAAGGATCTTTAATCACTTCAAGGATTGATCCAACTCCTCTAATTCTCCGATACTCAGGAAGGGATCGTCCTGCTTGCCGCATGAACCAGATGGGAGTGTGGTCGGGCTGTTTCCCTGAAGCGGCCTCCAAGAAGGTAGCATTGAATATCGGTGTCTTCAGCTTAGTTGCGTCTGGGTGCTCTGTCATCTTATCTTCATAGCCTAAGCTCTTTGGGGTACTTTTGCAGTTCTTGACAAGAGGGGATTTGTGACGAATCAAAAGGATCTCGAGTTTGAATCCGCATATGTGAAGATGGCCTACAGCAGATTAGAGGCTATCAAAGATCAAGCCCGTTTAGCGATGACCCAGGTGTTAGAGGTCGAAAAAGGCGGTACTCATCAGGCAAAAGTCGAGCGTGATGTGGTAGTAAGATCATCATTGGCTCGACTTGATGCGCTGGACATAGGTGACCAGGCACTAGTGTTTGGTCGCCTGGACTTTATGCCTCCAGCCCCGCTTTCAGAGGGTGAGACTTATCATATTGGGAGGATATCGATCAACTCTGAAACTATGGATCCCCTAGTCGTTGACTGGCGCGCGCCGATAGCCGAGGCATTTTACAGGGCGACGGGCAAAGATCCCATGGGTGTTCATCTGAGGAGACACATTTTTTGCAGTCGTGACGTTGTTGAAAACATTGAAGATGAAATTTTGCTCAGATCTTTAGACGAGAGCGATCATGAGGACATTGAGAAGACTTCTCCCAGTGCTCTTTTTGCTGCTATCTCTAGACCTCGCTCACGATTCATGAGCGATATTGTTTCTACGATTCAGTCCGAACAGGACGAAGTTATAAGACACCAATTATCTGGAGTATTAGTTGTTCAGGGTGCCCCAGGAACAGGTAAAACCGCAGTCGCTTTGCATAGAGCGGCATATCTCATGTATACCTATCGATGGCGCTTTGAAAGGCAACCCTTACTTGTTTTAGGACCTTCGTCAGAGTTTGTGAAGTATATAAGCAGGGTGCTCCCGTCGTTGGGAGAAAGTGGAGTGGAACTGCACACACCGGAAGGTCTCTGCGGATATGGCGGAGCTCCTGTGGAAAATACCTTTGAAGCAAGACATTTGAAGGGTGATCTCAGGATGGTTAAGTTTTTGCAAAGGGTCGTGAGAAACAGACAACGAACACTTCGCAAGGAGGCTCGGATATCTTTTGGGCGAAAGTATCTGCTGATTACTCCTGAGCAAAGCAAAGAGATTATAGAGTCTGTTAGACGACGCTCGGGGCCACACAATCCCAAGAGAAAGATCGTTGAACTGAGGTTGTCGCAGTTTTTGGCAGAACAATACCTAGCCGGAGGAGAGTTTGCCGTCGATGTTGCATCAGTTACCAACGTCATCTCGATAAACTCAGCGTTAGAGGATTCAGTCACTCAGAATCTTCCTGGCGAAGATACGACCGAGTTGAAAAAAGAGGTTGCGGCGGCGCTGCGAAAGTCTCAAGGGTTTCAGCTTGTCGTAGAACGAATGTGGCCGAAGCTTACACCAGAACAGGCTCTCCATGACGTATTTTCTCATCGTGCCCTCCTGAAGCTCGCCGGGGGGTCATTGCTATCGGAAGCAGATATAGAACTGTTGTTGATAAAAGGCGATGATACGCCGCTTACTCACAGGTGGTCGCGCGAAGATGCGATCTTGTTGGATGAACTCAAACCCCTTTTAGACGGCGAAGATGACTCTCAGGTGAGTTATGGCCATGTCATTGTCGACGAAGCTCAAGATATTTCACCCATGACCGCACGTTTGCTTAAACGGAGATGTCCATCTGGATCTATGACCGTGTTGGGAGATTTGGCTCAGTCTTTCGGTCCGTGGCAAAAGCGATCGTGGGATGAGGTCATCGCTCCGCTTGTGTCGAGTAGAGGATATGAACTTAGGGAACTCTCTGTTAATTATCGTACGTCCAAAGAGATCTCCGAGGTGGCAGATCGAATAAAGGGTCAATATGTGTTGGGCGCCAAGAAGACCAAAGCGATCAGAAGTTTTCCTGGAGGAGTGGCCTTCATCGTTCATGAAGACCCCTTAACTCAGGCTGTGAAGGACATTGAGGCAACTTTCCGAAAAGGTGACGAGGGACGTTTTGTTTTGATCGTCCCAAGAAGCCTTCTTCAAAGAAGCTACGACATGGTGAACGCGAGCTCTTGCTCTGATTGGCGAGGACTTTCGGTGCTTGATATTGAACGAGCAAGGGGCCTTGAGTTTGACGGTGTATTTGTCGTTAATCCATTAAATCTTGTCGATGATGCGACTCGTGCGGAGCGCGCCTTGTATGTGGCTGTGTCGAGAGCAACAAATATTATAAAAATTTATGATTCTGAACCGCTTCCGGATTGGCTTTTGGATGCCAAGTTGACGTAGGGTTATAGAAGATCCTCTGGCTTGAGGACTCTATATAAGTTGGCTAGTAGTTTTAGGTGGAAGTGTGGCTCAAGCAGTAGTAGCCGCGAAAGGTGGTCGTGAACCCATCAGGTTCAATAAGCCGACCATCTTAGGCGTTGGAACCATGGTGTGGCTAGGGTCGGAGATGATGTTCTTCAGCGGCCTCTTCGCTGCATACTTCACAATTAGGGCTCATGACGGAAAGCCGTGGCCGCCTGCTGGTATTCATTTAGACGTTTTGCAGGCTGGAATCTTTACCGCGATCTTGGTTCTGTCGTCAGTGACGATGCAAAAGGCCGTCTTTGAAGCTGAACACAATCGATTAAGGTCGGCTAAGCGGTGGATCGTCCTTACGTTTGTGATGGGCGGATTATTCGTCACTAATCAGGCTGTGGAGTGGCACAAATTTACTTTTGGACCCCAAACGAATGCGTATGGCTCTTTGTTCTACCTGATGTCCGGGCTTCACGGACTTCATGTCATCTTGGGCTTGGTGGCGATGATCTTCTTGTTACTTCGTATGTCTGGTAAGTCGAATGACCATGGACGTCTGGCGGTAATTCAATCCGTAAGTTACTACTGGCACTTTGTGGACTTGGTTTGGGTGGCATTATATGCCTGTTTGTTCTTGCTCCACTAGATCCGAAAGTGGTGTTGAAGTGATCTGTGTAGCGGTTTTTGGTTGTTGTTAGGTTTGGGAGAACGATGAAAGCAGCACTAAGGGGCGTAAAATCTTCTAGGGCAAAAGCACTTGGCGTTTCGGTGTTTGTGTCAGGCGTGGTCGGGTGTGCCGGACTGTTTGCCTTTGGCGGAGGTGTAGCGTCTGCCCAGTCTCACTACCAGAGCTCCTCTGGTAAAGAAGTCAAGTCGGTCACTTTTACGCAGCCCGATCGGCCACCTATCGTCTATCAAAAACCGTCGTCCTCGCTGATTCCCCAAGGCAGAACTTTATTTATCGAGAACTGTTCAACGTGCCACGGAATAGATGCGGTGGGGAGTTCTAGGGCTCCCAACCTCCAGGGCCTCGGCGCAGCCACGATTGACTTTTGGGTCTACACAGGGAGGATGCCTTTGGCCGATCCTACTGTCCAAGCAATTCAGAAGCCCAGAAAGTTTAATAGACAACAAACACTGGCTATAGCGGCTTATGTTTCATCATTGGCCCCAGGAGGTCCCGCAATACCTTCGGTAAATGTTGCAGGTGCAAATATATCGCAAGGCGAAAGCTTGTTTTCGACAAACTGTGCTGCTTGCCACACCATCACTGGTGTAGGTGACGCACTTGCAAATAACGTTTACGCTCCTTCGCTTTATGGTGTTGGAGCTACCCAGATAGCCGAGGCTATAAGAACTGGACCTGGTAACATGCCTCGCTTTGGTAATGGCACGTTGAGTAATGCTCAAGTTGCAGATGTTGTGAAGTACGTGTTGTATCTTCAAAAACCTCAGGATCCCGGTGGTATTTCTCTAGGACATGTGGGACCTGTCACTGAAGGTTTTGTGGGGATTCTCATCGGACTTGGCGGACTCATGTTGTTTGGATACTGGATAGGAGGGCGAGCGCAAAGATGAGCGAGATCGAGCAAACTTCTCGCAGTTCTACATACGACTACTCATCTATGACCGGTGGTCGCACGATGGAGACGTTTATTGGTGCACTCTTTGGTGTTTCGCTGCTGGCCACGGTCGGACTGGGTGTGACCTTTTGGCTAGGAGGTCAGCCGCAAATTGAAGGGGCTCTTTTGTTCGTCGCCTTGGCGGGAATCGGTGTTGGCGTTGTTGCCTGGGGTAAGTATCTAACGCCGCACGGTCCTTTTGTGCAAGAGAGAGAAGAGCTCAAATCTTCTGATGTAGATAGGGATGCCTTTTACAAGTCTTTGGAGCGTGGAACGAAGGTTCTCGGTCGACGATCCTTTCTGGGTAAGATGTTAGGCGTCTCTCTTGGAGCTTTCGGAATCCTTCAGCTTTTCCCTTTTTTACGATCCCTCGGCCCAGTTCCTGGAAAATCTCTTTACGTGACAGACTGGAAGAATGGATCTCAAGTGACAAAAGTGGATGGATCTCCAGTTACCGTAAATGACCTTGAAGTCGGTGGGGCAATGACCGTGTTCCCAGAAGGGTTTATCGGAAACGCTGTTGATCAGGTCATCCTCGTGCGCCCTTCGAACTTTAACTTGGTAACGCGACCAGGTAGAGAGACCTGGGGACCACAAGGCTACTTAGCATTTTCGAAGGTTTGCACCCATGCTGGATGCCCTGTGGGATTATATCAAGAACTTACGCAGCAGCTTTTGTGCCCTTGTCATCAGAGCCTTTTTGATGTGCTTACAGGAGCGACTCCGGTTTTTGGTCCAGCTCCTCGACCACTTCCTCAACTTCCACTTTCAGTAGATACAAATGGAGTGCTTAGATCGCAGTCAGGTTTTAACGAGCCAATTGGTCCCGGGTTTTGGGAGAGGGGTAATGGATAAAAGGGTTGAAAAAACTACAGATTGGTTAGATGAGCGTTTAGGGATCGCAAAGGGAGCGCGAAGCTCTTTGAACAAAATCTTTCCGGATCATTGGTCGTTCATGCTGGGTGAAATTGCTCTGTATTCATTCATTGTTCTGCTTTTTACCGGAGTCTTCCTCACGTTATTTTACGTTCCTTCCTCTCAACCGATTATCTATCACGGTTCGTACGCTCCACTTAGAGGACAAACCATGTCCGAGGCGTATGCGTCGACGTTGCATATCAGCTTTTCCGTAAGAGCTGGTCTAGTAATGCGTCAGATGCATCACTGGGCAGCAAATATCTTTGTTGCTGCCATAGTTGTACACCTCTGTAGGGTCTTTTTCACGGGCTCGTTTAGGAAGCCTCGAGAGATTAACTGGATAGTTGGTTCAATCCTTCTTATCTTGGCCATCGTTAATGGATTTATAGGATACTCGCTCCCTGACGACTTGATCTCTGGAACCGGTATAAGGATCGCGTTTTCGATTGTAGAGTCAATTCCGCTGGTCGGCAGCTACCTGGCATTTTTCCTCTTTGGAGGTAACTACCCAGGTAACGCTATTATCCCGCGGTTCTACACGATTCACGTTCTTTTGGTTCCCGCTCTAATTGTGGTACTACTTGCAGCGCATCTTGGAATCATGTACCACCAAAAGCATACGCAATATCCCGCACCCAAACGTACTAACAAAAACGTCGTAGGTTCAGTGCTGTGGCCCACTTACGCCCTTGAAGCCGGAGGTTTCTTTTTCATTACTGCGGCCGTTATCGCGGCTCTCGGTGGTTTGGTACAGATCAATCCAATCTGGTTGTATGGACCATATATTCCTTACAAAGTTAGTTATGCGGTTCAACCGGACTGGTATATGGGTTGGTTAGACGGGGCATTACGCCTTATGCCGTCCTGGGAGATCGTTGGATTTGGTCATATGATTCCTAACGTGTTCTTCCCAGCTGTGCTGCTTCCGGGGTTAACTTTTACAGCGCTGAGCTTGTGGCCTTTTATCGAGAAGAAAATTACCAAAGATGATCAGGTCCACAACATCTGTGATCGCCCTAGAGATAATCCTTGGAGAACTTCCCTGGGGGTAGGGATTCTTACGTTTTACATCGTGCTTTTCTTTGCCTCTTCTACGGATGTATTGGCTAATACCTTCAATACCTCTTTGAACTTCGTCTTGTGGACCTTTAGGATCCTTTTGATTGCTCTTCCTCCAGTTGCAGGTTACGTGACCTATATGTTGACCAAGGAGACGGCGACTGTTGCTGATGCCGGTCTCAGAAAAGGCCCTGTAGTCATAACCCGCTCGGAGGATGGAGAATATAGCACTGTAGTTACCGACGACGATTCGTCAGGTGCGGATGTGAACTTTGAACTGATCGAGGTGCCAGAGGAGAGAGAGTACCGCCAAGTTGTCGAAGGGAACGAGACTGATAGAGAGTTAGTGGGCGTGTCAGAGTCGTCGCCATCTGGCGACAACGGTGGGGTTTCCCATAAAAAGGCTACTGCCCAGAGGTCTGGTGGATCAGGAATCTTTAGGATTCCACGAAACCTTCCAGGAGGCGGGGGCCTCTTCGGAGGGCGCGGTCTGAAGCGTCAACAACGTGACGCTCAAGAAAGATAGTGGGAGTACGTAATGACTAGGGAGATCAGAGCTGAGTTGACCAGCCATAATGACTTGAAAGTAAGGTCAAAGTTGCGTTTGGGACGGTTGGTTAAAGTTGGGGGGCTTGTCCTTGGCAGTTCGATAGTTCTTGGTGCTTGCAACCTTCCGTCATTTGCAATATACAAGGGTGCTACGACACAAGGACGAGATACGTTTCATCTCTTCCAACTGTTTACGATAATCTCCATCCCCGTCCTGTTGTCGGTTTTTGTCCCTCTCCTTTGGGCTATTGTTCGCTATAGAAAAAAGGATGATTCAATACCGAAGCAAACTCATACTTCGATCCCAGTAGAGGTTACTTACACCGTAATCCCGATACTTATCGTTGTATTCTTGTTTATTGTCACGGTTCAAGTGGAAAATAAAGTCACTGCTGTGTCATCTCATCCAAACTTGAGGGTTAATGTGGTCGGGTTTCAGTGGGGTTGGAAGTTTAATTACCCAGCCTTTAACGTAACCAAGGTGACCCAAGGTGTCGGCGGATCCAGTGTCTATCCCCAACTGGTACTTCCCGAGGGGGAGACGACTACTATCCATTTGACCTCTAATGACGTGGTTCATGGATTCTACATACCGCAGTTTGACTTCTCGAGATATGCGCTGCCAGGGGTTAACAATTACTTTGATTTCACGCCAAATCAAACCGGTACGTTCATAGGTCGGTGTTCGCAGCTGTGTGGACTTTATCACTCGGAGATGCTCTTTAGCGTTAAGGTGGTAACGCCTTCTCAGTTCAATACATGGATATCTCAACAAAGTCACTCTACGATAGGAGCTTGATCATTAATGACTATTGCACCTGAAAGACTGGAAGAACTAGAGGGGCAACCTCCTCAACACGGCCCTGAACCTACAGGAATATTTAAGTGGCTGACAAGTACCGATCACAAGGTGATCGGTAAGAACTATATGTATACTTCACTGGTATTCTTCTTTATTTCTGGTTTAATGGCGGAGTTGATCAGGACGCAACTCTTTGCACCAAACAACCATGTGGTGTCTCCACAGACCTACAATGAGCTATTTACGATACATGGATCGATAATGCTCTTCATCTTTGCTGGACCTTTTGTTTTTGGAGGTTTTGCCAACTACTTGATACCGTTGCAGATTGGAGCTCCTGACATGGCGTTTCCAAGGCTCAATGCGCTGTCGTATTGGCTGTTTTTAACGGGGTCCATAACTATGCTCCTAGGGTTTCTGACCGCGTCCGGTGCGGCTGCGTTTGGTTGGGTGGCATATGCGCCACTCTCGAATTCGACTTACTCTCCAGGGGCCGGTCCGGATCTATGGATAGTATCAATTGCTCTCGTTGGTTTCTCGGGGATCTTTACCGCAGTCAATCTAGTGACCACGATATTTTATCTGAGGGCACCGGGTCTGACGATGTTCAGAATGCCTGTGTTTACGTGGAATATGCTGGTTACAGGAATTCTCATTCTTATCTCCTTCCCGGTACTTACGGCTGCTCTCATTATGCTGTATGCCGACAGACACTTTGGCACGCATATATTTTCCGTAAAGGGCGGCGGCGTACCGGTTTTGTGGCAAAATCTTTTCTGGTTTTTTGGACACCCAGAGGTCTATATTCTCGCACTTCCTTACTTTGGTATCGTGACCGAAGTGCTTCCCGTGTTTTCGAAGAAACCCGTATTTGGTTACAAGGGTCTCGTATTTGCAACTCTTGCTATAGCTGGGTTATCGACGGGTGTTTGGGCACATCACATGTTCACGACCGGAACTGTACTGCTACCGTTCTTCTCAGCTTTGAGTCTCCTGATAGCGGTTCCGACTGGAATTAAGATCTTTACTTGGATTGGAACCATCTGGAGAGGGAATCTCGACTTCAAGACGCCGCTCATATTTGCGATCGGCTTTATAGTTGCCTTCACCATGGGTGGAATCACGGGTGTCATGTTGGCTTCCCCTCCAATCGATTTTTATACGCATGATACTTACTTCGTAGTAGCTCACTTTCACCAAGTCCTTTTTGGCTCGGCGGTGTTCGCAGGTTTTGCCGGATTCTACTATTGGTATCCTAAATTGACGGGACGTATGTATCGTGAAAACCTTGGTAAGTGGCACTTTTGGTTGACATTCATTGGGTTCAATGTCACGTTCTTGCCTCAATATTTGCTCGGTTTGCGAGGAATGCCCCGAAGGATTGCAGTGTATGGGCCATCAGACGGATTCACGTTTTTGAATGAGATCTCTACGTTTGGCGCCTATTTAACTGCCATTGCATTTGTGATTTTTCTCTACAACTTCTGGATATCGTGGCGCAAGCCAATTCCTGCTGGTGACAATCCGTGGGATGGCCATACACTTGAGTGGGCAACCTCGTCTCCTCCGCCCTCCCACAACTTCCATAAACTTCCCCCCATACGTTCGTTGAGACCGACGTGGGATATGAATCATCCAGAACACGCAGACTGGAAACATCATCAAGACGAGACGGCGACAAAAAAGGTGAATGAGAAGGAGAAGGCACTGTGAGAACAGAGTCACGTATCTACGTCGGTATGGGTGTGTTCTTCGTCCTTATCGTTGTGATTTATTTTCTTTGGAGCGGAGACTCGGGGAACTCGATATTCTTAGTGGCTAGTGCCTTGTTAGGAATTATGCCAGGACTTTATTTGGGCTGGTGGGCACGAAGAATGAATCCACGCCCTGAAGATGTCGAAACCGTTACAGCAAATGAAATCGAAGGTGTGGTCGGATACTTTCCCTCTTACACGATCTGGCCGTTCGTTCTTGGTATGGGGGCTTTTTTAACCGCACTTGCATTTGTATTTGGAGAGTGGACAGCAATAATAGGTATGGGTTTTATTCTTTCTGCGGCAATTGGTGGCACATTGTCGTCCAAGCCGAAGGCGTCTAGTCATAAGTAAAAAGGTGCTTATTAGTGGATCACCGATCTGTGATTGTATGTTCTCGGCGCTAAAACGTGCCTAGTAATGACCGCTGTATTAATGTTCCCACTTTTGGGGCTAGATATCGTACTGAGATCTCAAGTCTAACTTTCAGTTTTTGTGTGAGCTTAATGATGAGGGTGCGTCGGTGTTTTTCTTTGGAGAAGCTTGTGCGGCCAACACACGAGGTCTCTCAGGCAAGACATTGAGAACGGCCGATTCCTCGAAATGTGAGGATAGGACCGTTATCCTCGCCAGGCGTTACTGGTCTTTTGGAGTTGAGTTGGTTTCGTTTTTTACGTCGCTGCTCTGATGGTCGCTTTTTTGGGTCTCTTCTAGACCCTTTTTGAACTCAGAAGACGCGGTACCTAGAGATCTAGCGAGTTGGGGAAGCTTCTTGCCACCAAAGAGCAGCAATACGACAATTACAACAACTGCGAGATCAGTAGGGCTGAATATCTCTCCAAAAATCATATAATCCTCCTGAAGGCAGAATTGATTCACCCTCAATCTCCTCTATGTTATAGTAATGTCCTTTCTGACAAAGTCAATACTAAATATGTCGCCTCCTTTGGCGCTGGCTCTAGTTTTCTTGCTTCCTGCTTTGGAGGCCTCTGTATTTGTGGGGTTCATTTTTCCGGGCGAAACCGTTGTGATTCTAGGTGGTGTATTGGCGTTTGAACACAAGCTTCCACTCTGGTTGGTTATGGTGAGCGCTTCCTCGGGTGCAATAATTGGAGATAGCGTAGGATACTTCGTTGGTGTGAAGTTCGGACATCGCATCTTAGAGAAGGCGTCGGGCCGCTTGATAAAACCCAAGCGAGTACATCAGGTTACCGAGTTTATCGCCAAGAGAGGAGCTATAGGCGTTGTAATCGGTAGATTTACGACGGTACTTAGGGTTCTGGTTCCCGGTGTAGCGGGAATGTCGGATATGCCTTACGTGAAGTTCTTGATCTCCAACGTGATCGGGGGAGTTGGATGGGCAGTGTTGTACTCCTACCTTGGTTACAGTGCTGGTACTTCTTTTGCTGCAGTGGAAAGAACTGCCGGTACGACTGGTGTGATAGTCTTTGCAGCGGTAGTTGCGGTAGTTGGTGTGTACTTTCTATTTCGTTATGTACGAGAGTTTGCTAAGGAGAAGTAATTTTCATCAGCTCTTTGCTAGTTTTTTGCCAAGAGCTGACGCCGACGCTGAATTCGGCTATAAAGGAAAGGAAGAAGATACTGCCGTAGTGCCGACGGGGCGGCTGGTTTGTAAGGTGACTTGATGAGCTGGTATAGGACTTTAAGGCCATCCCGATATTGATGTTCTAAAGTCATTGCTATAAAGAGTCGCAAGTAGTGCCAAGCCGCAATGGTTCTGAAGAGATTTTCATTTACTAGGGCAACCTCTCGTTCTTGTTCCAACAGTAGAATCATCTTTTCAAAGAACTTGGAAAGATCTTTGGACACCCCCGCAGGGTTGTCACGATAAAGAACTAAAGGTTCTTCCAAGATAGCGAGTTGGTTGGCTCGAGCAAGGACTAACCAAGCGCCCCAATCTTCCACTGAGTCAAGTAATGGGTTAAACCCACCCAAGCGTTGTATAGCGGCTTTTTTGACTAGTACTGTGGAAGTCTGAAATCTGTTCATAACCAGCAATGATACGTAAGAAAGGCGAGATAGGTTCGTAGCAAATGATGCGGGCGTGGGTTCGGTGCGGCTCCAGGACGTGGCGAGAAGATCCAACTCCGGATAGCTGTTGAGGGTCTTAATTTGGCGTTCCAACTTTTCCTTATGCCAAAGGTCGTCACCGTCCAAAAGGGCGATCCATTCTGTCTTTGTCTCGCTGATGCCCCGATTGCGGGCGGATGACGGTCCACCATTGGGTTGTTGTATCAGGGTGATCTTGTCTTGAAACGGCAAAATCTCAGATACGGTGTTGTCGGTCGATCCGTCGTCTACGACGACTATCTCCCTCGGACATTGAGTTTGCGACAGTACCGAAGTTATGGCAGCTCTAACGGTTGATTCGCAGTTATAAGTGGTTATCAAAGCAGTGATCTGGTCTTTCGAAACCATGACTTAGAGGACTCCTTTCGCTTGCAGTTATAGTCCCTCTGCAGTAGCGACGACCCTTTTGCTGGCGGAGTGATTTAACTTGGCCAGGATCGCCTTTTCGGCCTCTTTCCGATCATCAAGACTTATTTGGTTGCTCCCCACTCGAAAGAAACTTTCGTGACCCCGTCCAACTATGAGAACGGCATCGCCTTTTTCTGACCCATCGATTGCTCGTTTTATCGCTAGAGCCCTATCCAGTTCAATCTGAATGTGTTTCTTGGAGATGTCGAACGTTCCGGCCACGAGCTGTTCGACAATGTTAGAGGGATCTTCGTCTCCTGGATTGTCTGTTGTCAAGATGGCGAGATCAGCAGTTGCTGCTGCCCGTCCAAGTTCGGGCCTTTTTATTCGATCGCGTCGTCCCCTGGCACCAGCAACCAATGTCACCTTACCGCTAGGACCAATAATGTCTCGGACGGTTTGTATCAGGGCTTTGATGGAGTCGGGAGTATGTGCATAGTCTACGACGACGAGGAAGTCTTGTCCGAGCTTGACCTGCTGAAATCTTCCAGAGACGCCTGTGCAACTCTCTATTCCTAGCCTAGCCTCCTCCTCTGATGCGCCCAGGACGCGGCCAGCGATAAACGCGGCTGCTGCATTTTGAGCGTTGCAAGCACCTACTATTTGAACATGCAAAGTCGTGTCATATCCACGTCCCTCTAGCTTGAGGTTAGTTCCTTCGGGTGTAACCTTTACTTCAGTGATGCGTACATCGGCTATGGGATTGTAGCCGAAGGTTATCTTAGGTATCTCTATCTGTTGAGCTAGGCGCTCTCCCCAGGGGTCATCGATGCAGATAATGGCGATATCGCTTCGAGAATGCAGGAAAAGTTGTGACTTTGCCCAGTAGTACTGTTCAATGGTGCCGTGGTAATCGAGATGTTCCGCGGTTAGGTTGGTAAAGACGGCGACACTGAAGTGAGCAGAGTCGACTCGGTGCTGGTCGATGCCGTGTGAAGATACCTCCATGACGACAGAGTCGATACCTTCATCAACCATCTCTCTTAGGTATCTATGTAGGTCAGGAGCTTCGGGCGTGGTATGAATTGATGGATGTCTAGAGTCCTTATATTTAGCTTCAATTGTTCCAATAAGCCCAGTAGAGTGTCCGCTTGCTTTCAGAATTGATTCAATGAGGTAAGAGGTTGTAGTTTTGCCGTTTGTTCCTGTAACGCCTATTAGGTTGAGCTTTTGAGAAGGATGGCCGTGTGTGTAGTCAGATACCTTACCTAAAGCGTGACGAACTGAGGGCACAATAAGTTGGGGCAATGGCCAGTCAACTTGTTGAGAAACCATCAAGGCGGCTGCTCCATTTCGAGCTGCTTCTTCAATAAAGTTGTGACCGTCGTATTTTGAGCCTTTCGTGGCACAAAACATCCATCCTTTACGAACCTCTCGAGAGTCAAGCGTTAGATCAATAAATTCGGCATCTTCTCCCAAGAGCTGCGACGTTGGTAGCAGGGTATGCAACTCAGATAACTTGGGACTCACTTCTCTCCAAAACATCAATCTCTCAAAAGTTCTAGAACAACCTTACTCGCGATAGCCGATCTGCAAGGTAGGACTAAATCCACTCTTTGGTATTTCTTAGCTCTTGCTCAGATGTCTTTCTGCTCTGAACCAGTTGGACGGCCGTTATCTTTAAGGATTGACCTTATGTTCTGAAATTCGGTTTCTCCCTTTGATGCACTTATGGCATTGAGTTGCTTTGTGCGATAATTCGAGAGGTGTGTTACTCTAGACCCATGCAACGATTTCTTCGTCTTCCCTGTCTTTTGTCCCAAGGTATTGTGATCCTCGCAGGTTCATGAGAAGGCATACAATTTGTTGTTCTTGGGGCATAATACTCGGGCCCTAGTCAAGCACGTAATGGTGAGATCTATTCATCCAAGGGCACTTGACATTCCGGAGTGCGTGGCATCCTCCCCGCCCTTACGGACGAGGCTTCCTAGGCTGCTCATGAGACCTCGGCTGGTTGACGCTTCACCGGGTCGCTGTGCTTGGTAGCGTGCGATATCCCTCCACGTCCTGAGACCGCAAGTCCTGCGGCAATTATATTTTGAGCTGCATTGA
>JAJYGA010000064.1 GCA_021785255.1 Actinomycetes bacterium | reverse complement strand
TGATAACGAGCCAGCAACGACTCCAGTGGTTGATAACGAGCCAGCAACGACTCCAGTGGTTGATAACGAGCCAGCAACGACTCCAGTGGTTGATAACGAGCCAGCAACGACTCCAGTGGTTGATAACGAGCCAGCAACGACTCCAGTGGTTGATAACGAGCCAGCAACGACTCCAGTGGTTGATAACGAGCCAGCAACGACTCCAGTGGTTGATAACGAGCCAGCAACGACTCCAGTGGTTGATAACGAGCCAGCAACGACTCCAGTGGTTGATAACAAGCCAGCAACGACTCCAGTGGTTGATAACGAGCCAGCAACGACTCCAGTGGTTGATAACAAGCCAGCAACGACTCCAGTGGTTGATAACGAAGGAACTTGATCACTACGACCTGAAGCTTCATAATTGAACGTAAATAGAGGTTTCGCGTGCAAGGTTCTTGAACTAATATCTTCCAACATGCTGAGCCTACCCAAAGAAAGTAGACACTCAGATTACCAACGTACGATGTTGGTTGAAGGGATGTCACAATGGCAATCAGCAAAAGGAAGTTCACGCTGGAGTTCAAAGTAGATGCAGCCCATAGAGCAACTACCTTGACAGTTACTGGTTGTGATCACCACGTGCTTGTCGCCTACGGTGGGTGGCAATGAGCGTGCAGTTTTGGTGTCCGTTACCGTGCAATTAATTGGCCACATTTATGCATCATTGCATGGCCGCTAACATTTACAAACTTACAGCGCATATTCACATAAGATCCATATGGGAAACGCTCAAATGTTTGCTGACTACCTTTACCCGACCAACGATGATAAAACCTATCTAGATATCAATAGGAGCACGCCATGACACCCACCGTTGAAGTTGCCAAAGATGGCCATATTTTACTCATCACGCTGAATAGGCCCGAAGCACGTAACGCCGTAAATAAAGATTTGGCAACGCATTTAGAAGAAGCACTCGATATTCTCGAAGACGACAAGAAGATACGGTGTGCCGTCTTAGAAGGAAAAGGTCCCGCATTTTGTGCTGGTGCCGACCTTAAAGAGATTGCCTCTGGAAATGGCGCATCCTTATCAACCAAGAAAGGTGGGTTTGCAGGTATTGTATGGAGAGAGCGAACAAAACCCTTGATCGCTGCAGTAGATGGACCAGCTCTCGCAGGTGGAACCGAAATTGTGCTCAGTTGTGACCTGGTGGTAGCGTCTACACGGGCTAGCTTTGGACTACCAGAGGTAACGCGATCTCTTATAGCTGCCGCTGGCGGCGTATTTAGACTGCCAAAAGCGCTACCGCGGGCGATAGCTCTCGAAGCACTACTCACAGGCCAACCTATATCAGCACAGACTGCTTACAACTACGGTATGGTGAATCATCTTGTGGCTCCCGATAAAGCATTAGAGGATGCGTTAGAACTTGCCCAGACAATATGCGCCAACGCACCACTTGCCGTATCTGAAACATACAAGCTCGTGAAGCATTCTCTTGTCTCAACTGACGAACACAACCTATTTATTGAAAGCAGAAACGCACTCAACCGGCTCTCGTTAACAAATGACTACCTTGAAGGTCCTCGCGCATTTATTGAGAAGCGGCCGCCCAAGTGGTCCGGTTCCTAACCAAGTGACCGCAACAACGGTATAAGTTGTTCAAGAAATCTCCGAACACCAGGAGCAAACGTTACTTCATTCAACCCTGCAACCTTGAACAGTTTTAGCTGTCCGACATCGTCGCCTGGCCTGATATCCTCTATCAAGCTTCCCGCACTTAATTTAACAAGGTAATCGAAGATAAGGTATCGAACATCCCTAATCCCTACCTCAAGCGATCCTAATAGAACCACAGGTTCTATATTTAGGTTGGTTTCTTCTTTGAACTCTCTTACAACGGCACCTCTGAACGATTCGCCTTCTTCAACCTTGCCACCCGGAGGAGCCCACAAGGTCTGTCCATCAGGATCAACTTTGCCAGCTAGAAGTATCTCGCCATGATAAATCAGAATCCCTGAGACAGCGACTCTATAATCGGCAGCACCTTCTTCGCTCTTACTAATAGGGATTCGCCAGTCGCTCATACAAGATCCAGTTGGCACATGACAGGATCTTTGTGATTGGCGGCGTATGGTGTTTCCTTTACGTCGCGTAGTGCATGTCTTTTAATGGTCCTGACTGCAGCTACGTCAGGATTGTTCGGATACCCATGTGGTTTTGAGGCAATGATCACCTGGTTCGCGTAGTCATTCTCTTGGACTTTCAAGTTATTTACAGTGGTGATATTTTAGTATCTTACTATGTCAGTGGTTATATTTCAGATCTTGGTTTGCAACTTCACTGTTCACTTCAATAGGCGATTGATGTTTGGCTAGAAACTGCTATCCAAGTTCAACTGACATTACGATCGCCCTTGCCTTGAGTCCATAGCTTTCCATCAAAGACTTTGACGCTGCGTCACCAGGAAGTACGGTAGTCTCTAGAGTGGTCGCTTCAAAAGATCGTGCTAGATTTAGGATCCACTCCAACATCTCACCTGCTATTCCAATTCGGCGAAACGCAGCAGAAACAAACAGTTCTACCATCATAAGAACGCCTTTTCTAACCATATATCCTGATGCAAAACCCACGACGCACCCTTGGTATCGGTAATACGCTCCAAACCTGCGCTCTTCAATAGAAAACTTACCTAGTTGAAC
Organism: Actinomycetes bacterium; assembly: GCA_021785255.1. GTDB lineage: Bacteria > Actinomycetota > Acidimicrobiia > Acidimicrobiales > Acidimicrobiaceae > Ferrithrix. The sequence goes on along the minus strand of JAJYGA010000064.1, from coordinate 17,137 downwards.
TCCCAACTCCAGAAGAAGCGCTTGTCCTCCTCGTATGATCGACAACTCTTGGTACATCTCTTCTCGCAAAGCCGAGATGTCTTCAAAGTCCTCTTTAGGATCAAAGAAATATATCCCGTCCAGTGAGCGCTTCTGCTCTATTGTTGTCTCTGAAAGATCATCATTGCGTTTGTTCTGCTGACGCATCACGATATTGCGAAAGTTTAGCCAAAACCGTCCGACGACGGCGGTGTTCAAGCTCAAAGCTCTCTACATCGGCCAGTTGGGAGGGAGAACAATTTACAAGCTCCGCGATTACTTGATTGGCCGTCAGAGTCTCATAGTTCGCAATACCACCTACGCTTTTCTCTGTCGCTCCATCAGATTTTCCGCTGTGACCTTCTTTCGAACTTTGCGGTTCAACAACATCAGCTTCTTTGATATCTTTGGAATCCCCTGATCGTCCCGACATGGTCGAATCTATCAAATGCTCAATAAGTCCACCAACAGGACCACCCACAGATCTTGCGACCATCTGGCCCACGTCTCTAATCACTGTTTCAGGATCTTGATATCTCTTTTTTGCATATTCGACACTCATTCTGCCTAGGAACTCCGCTGTTTTAAGCTGTCCCTCTACAAGGTTCTTGCCAGTTTTCGCAGCTTCAGGAGCAGCTTTTGCAACAGCTGCAGCCATGCCAACAGGAAAGTAGACGAGTTTCTCAATTACCCCTTCAAAGTCAAACTCTTTACTATCATCTCTCATAAATAGACCTCCTCAGCTAGAGGTTACACGCAATCCCTGCAAAGCTCCCTAACCTTATCTGCCATCTGGATCTTATTTTTCACCAAAAAACAAGACTGGCATACAAACTCATCTGGTTGTCTTGGAAGAACTTTTACAGAGACCTCTGCCCTATCATCTTCCAAGTCTTCTTCATCATCATCGATTGTGACCAAACGTTCTCTTAAAATCTCGTCTAAGGAAGCCTCGACTTCTTCTTCATCATCTTCGAAGTCTTCCTCGTCCTCCTCTTCAGAGACGTCTGAGTCAGCCACTTCAGGAATGACCTCAATAGGATCTACGAGTTCGATTTCATCTAGTGGATCTTCTTCAAGAGGATCCACTAGATCATCTGCAAACACGTCATCTTCGAAGTCTTCAGGAAACTCATCCAAATCATCTTCCACAAGATCGACGTCTAAATCACCGAGATCTTCATCGTCAAAGTCCTCGATCTCTGGATCCAGTCCCTCCATCTCCGCTTCTTCGAGACCTGAATTATCGACTTCGCTGCTCTTCTTCTTCCTTGCCATTTCCACCTTCTAGACCAAACTTTCGCGCAGATACTACCCGATGCTATTTAGTTACATGCACTCTGGAACTACTTTTACCTAAGTTAGTTCGAATTTTTCAAGTGTCTAATCTCTTTTTCATATTCATCTTGCAGCCTTCCTAAGTCGTAGTCGTCGTAATCAACATATGACATAGCCTCACTAACAAGATTATGCCCCGCTATATTTCCAATCAATTGATGCATAGACTGCGCAATTTTACGGTAACTCTCATGTCCAGCTGGCTGAGACCTCAGTTCAACAAGATGCATAAGTTCACGAGCATTGATGTGAAGACGATAACGAATCCGATAAGCCATAGGCATCACATAGGCGGCAACCTCTTTTGAGACGTTTTTAGCCACTAGATCATAAAGTTCTGCCATGGACTCCATAGCATGCTTATACTCATAGACTTGGCCAGATCGCTCGATAACTTCGGGCATTACGTAGCCAAGGTTTGGGTCTATCCCAACCCACTGTGAAGTCAGCATCCGGTGTCTTTGCAGATCGCGAAAGGCTCCATAGTCGCTCACAATCTCGAAGGTGTAGTTCGCCATCTCGAATGCTCTTCCAGGCTTATGTCTTCGGTTCTCTCGTTCGCCAACGTACTCTCGAAATAGCGTCGCCCGCTCGTCTGGTAAAAGAGACTCCACAGAAGCTCTCACCTCGCCATGTTCCTCGCCGCTGTAGTCAAAGAGTATCGCCTCCAGAATCTTGTTCTCCGCGTCTCTGTCAAAGTCAACTAGATGTACATAGGACTCGTTCAACTCATCAGTAAAAGTTTTTTCCGAAAAGATTTCCGTAACAATCTCACCTAATCTACGATCTTTCTTGGATCTATAGTCCACCCAAGCCCCACCTCTATCGCTACGATCCAAACGAGACAGAAAAGCCGGTATCACCTTTTTCAACTCGCTTAAGATGAGTTCGGCAAAAATCTTTGCTTCTTCTAACGGATGCGCCCGAAGCCTCATAATCAAATATTCATAAGATTGAGGTGAACCATAGATTCCAAGATTCGAAAGCGTGCCCACCGGTAACAGGCCCCTAACAGCATCGAAAGAGGCTGCCTTGAGTGAACGTACAACTTCTGGCTCTTTAGGGTCGTCATAGCGGCCCAGCAGATGAGCAAGGACTTGACCCTGGACCGCATTGTACCCTTCAAAGAGCCTGTCCATTTTCTCTTTGTACAGCTTCTCATACGTACTCGATGTGATCTCTGGCGGCGTGGCATACCTGAATCGACCGTCCGAAGCGCGGTCCCCAAAGTTCAGATACCGCGTTGACTGCTCCAGGAAAGACATTAGTCTACTTCTTTCAATCACTTTCGTGAGCGCGTTTGATACTTGCTCGCACGCGAGATGCACCCCGCCAAGCTGCGCTACAGAATCATCCCCATACTCCGAGATCACTCTGTCAAATAGCTTTTCAGAGCGTCGCATACCCACTTCTGAGACGACAAACTCCCTTGCCTCAAAAGAAGAGTCATAAAACTCGTCCAAGAAAAGGCGTCTGAGTGACTTGTTGGTTCGGGAGTATCGCGCGAAAAGTGCCGCCTTAACCGTCTCTGGAAGATTGACAAGCGCGAATACCGGTCCCTCGATGTTTGTAAAGAACAAGGAGAGGACTCCCTTCTCCTTTTCCGAAAACTCTTCCTGCCTAAAGTACATCGCTAAACCTCTGAATCTACGGCATGCTACCCAAGAGACTCTACCGCCAAAAGATTGTGATGTACACCACCAATTTCATTCAGTTCAACATCGAGGTAGCTAGGACCCCCGAACAGCTACACTCCAGAAGAGGCCAGGAAGACCTGAGAAGACAAAGCAACTACACCCCGTAAGCACGCATCAATGGCCTCTGAAGCAGCTTGTGAGGTATTCTGGTTTGGCGCCACTTCACTTATCTGACGTAACAGATCAATGGTTTGCTTGATATTTCGAACAAAGTCTCCCGGAGGAATACCCGTACCTTTAAGAGAATTACCTATATCTTCTCCGTTGGCCCAGCGGTAGACAACACCGGCAAACCCTCCTTCAGGAGCTTTTGTCAGCGGAAGACGCAATGCCGCCTCCTTTTTAACCAACTCCCGCCAAAGAGAAGAAAGTGTCAAGAATCTTACAGAGACTTCTCCATTTGGGAAATCCATCAAATCTCTATAGTTGGGCTTAGATTCGTAAGTGAGGGTAGATACCAGAGCCGCCAAAGAACACGGAGCCAGATCATCAAATAAACTGGATTCTATGGCCAGTGAACAAAGAAGGTCTGACTCAGAATAGATCCGCGAAAGTCGTTCACCTCTTTCCGTAAGCGACCAACCCTCTACGTAACCGTAAAACTCCAAAATCTCGAGTACGCGATTTAGCTGCAAGGCTAAGGACTCCATTTTAGATTTTATCTTCATCTCGACATCCGCAACTCGATGCTGAAATCTCCGATATCTCTTGAAAGCTGCCACATGCTCATCGAAGTATCGACAGGCACTAAAGAGGTCCAGCGTCTTTGAGGAGTCGACCTCCTCCTGCACTGCAGCATCCACGGCATCTTGAGAAAACGAAGGTTCTCCCAGTTCTGTTCCGTCAACGGGAGAGCTTCTAAGCAGATCAGAGACCTTCCATCGGAACTCCTTGGAGCTTGGATCATAAGGCATCGGAAGATCCATCCGACCGACAGAACTCAAGTGCTCCGATTGAAGATTTCCTACTCTATATGCTTTCGAAGAACTAGAAACCAGCGTAAGCTTCACCCTGTTTTTAGATCTAACTCCCACAGATACAACAGCCAAACGTACACGTTTACTTCGATCACGTGCGCTAGGAGCGCTCAGAATCGTACCCACTTTTATTCTATGTAAATCAAGCTCCGACTTATCGAGTCCACGTTGTTTTACACTTGACTTAGATCGAAGACGATCTGCCTCTCTCCGTTCAAGATAACCCACGACATCTCCAAACTCGCAGGTCAATGACTCTTCCACCGACGACAAGCGTCTCCGGTTGCGTGCCAACTCAGCTTCTAGCTCTACCACTTCGGAGTCAGCGCTGTACTGAGCAAAAGAAAGATTCAAAAGATGTCTTGCCGTGTCTGGAAAATATCTTTTTACCAAGTTCGAAGCCATGTTGTAGGTGGGTCTGAATGATGATCGAATGGGATAAGATCGGTTTTGTGCAAGAGATGCCGCCTGCATGAACGTTGTTGATGGATTCCAAAGCACATGACAGTAGCCAATATCATCTATTCCACGACGTCCCGCGCGACCTGCTAGCTGAGTATATTCACCTCCACTCAAAAGAACATGCCGCTCACCATTGAACTTAGTTAGCTTCTCTATTACGACAGAGCGAGCTGGCATATTGATACCCAAAGATAGAGTCTCTGTGGCGAACACCGCCTTGATCAAGGCCCTCTCAAAGCATGCCTCTACTACCTCTCGAAATGGGGGTACCATTCCTGCATGGTGAGCAGCAACGCCTGCTTCCAACGCGGCCATGAACTCTTCAAAGTGCAAGGAGGCCAGATCATCGTCTGAAAGATTAGCCAGGTGGCTGTCTACGACTTTGCGTATCTCCTCTCGTTCTGAAGAGGTTGTCAGACAGATACCGCTGTTTAAGGTCTCCCTCACCGCCTCATCACAACCAGCACGTGAAAAAATGAAGTATATAACTGGGAGTCGATCATCCTCCTTTAACAGCGATACTACGCTTGCCCTTTTGGGCTGAAAGGCTTTGGGACGTGCTCCTCGCTTAAAGGGTGCTTCTGCCAACCAAGGAGCGTCGTAGTGGACACCCTGGGGGTTAGGTCGATCGTCGATAAAGGTGTCAATAGCTTCAAGTGAGTTCGTGCGCCTATTCCCAACTACATAGCGGTGTTGGAGTTCAACAGGACGAGTCTCCTCAATGACAGCCTCCATCGATCCTCTGACAGTGCGCATCCAATGGGCAAACTCCTCGGCATTGGACACTGTTGCAGACAGGCAGACAAGCGAAATAGTTGGGGGAAGATGAATAATAACTTCTTCCCATACCGCACCGCGATAGGGATTCTGAAGGTAATGAACCTCATCAAGGACGACAAGTCCGAGCTGGCTCAAATCATGATTGCCAGCATAGATCATGTTGCGAAGCACTTCCGTGGTCATGACCACTATGGGCGCATCTGCTCTGATCGAGTTATCACCGGTCAACAGTCCTACTTGGTCTGCTCCAAAGTAAGCACTGAACTCCATGTATTTTTGATTGGAGAGAGCCTTGAGGGGAGTAGTGTAAAAAGATCTTTTCCTCTCGAACAGCGTCTTGAATATCGCATATACTCCGACGAGAGTTTTCCCAGAGCCTGTAGGTGCTGCTACAAGAACTGACTCCCCCGCGTCCAAAAGATCTATTGAACGCTCCTGGAACTCATCTAGCTCAAAGTCTACCGAGCCAAGAAACTGTTTTAGTAAGCTGCTATTTGCCACTCTTACTTCATGCTAGCTGCCCGACAGCTCACTTACCCTCCCTCGAGTCAAAACTCGACCAATAAGTATGGACATCTCATAAAAAATCACCAAAGGTATGGTGAGTGCGAAGAGAGAGTAAGGGTCAGAGCTAGGGATAAGTACCGCTCCCGCCGCAAATATTAAAACGATAGCCCACCTTCTAGACTGTGATAACTTTGCAGGAGTGACCAGCCCTAATAGCTGCAAACTTACAAGTATCACAGGAAACTCGAAAGCAGCTCCAAACGCAACCATCAAGACCACGATGAAACCGAGATAACTTTGAGGTGTGTAAAGCGGGTGTATCTGCGGTCCTGCTGCACCTTGTAGGAAAAGCAGTGCTTTAGGAAACACCACGTAAGCCATGAAAGCGCCTAAAATGAAAAGTAGAAACGATACGAATACAAACGGAAACGCGTATCGTTTCTCACTCTTCTTGAGACCTGGAGCTATAAAAACCCAAACTTGATACATAACCACAGGAAGAGCTATAAAGAATCCTCCAAAAGCTGAGATCTTGACCCTCCAGGTAAATCCATCCAAGGGACCGGTGACGTACAATGTGCAGTGACTCGATCCATCCACAATACACAAAGGGTGCATAAAGAAGCGTAGGACATTGTCGTAAAATGCATAAGCCACAATTGCACCAACCGTTATGGCAAAGATTGAGACTATTAGCCTTTTCCGGAGTTCGGCAAGATGTTCAATCAAGGTCATTGCATCAGGACTAGGCCGCTTCTTTCTCAGAATCTTCGCCACCGCGCTCCTCTCAGTTCAACTCTGGTGATCCCGGAGCGAAAGCACCTACTCCCGCATCCCTAAATACGGGCCATCCGTAATCTCCGCCAACATTCGGTCCTTTGTAAGTCGCAGACTCACATTGTCGAGCGTCAGTGTTTTTCGCTATAACAGTGTTGGCAGAGTCCGTGTTATCGTCTCCGTTGACGTTTTCACTTACCAGACCACTCGGAAGAAACGACTCCGATACTTGAGTCTTCATCGCACTATATCTTCCTTTAACCTGAGAAAGAGGATCTACCAACGTTTCACTCACAGATGTTCCCACAGAGGTGACCTGCGTGAGAACTTGAGACATCTCCCCTTGCACCGTATCCCTAATAGATTTAAAGACGCTCCAATACCTACCGGCCTGACGAAGAACCCCAGGTAGCTTCTCAGGACCAAGGACTATGAGCGCAACTACCGCAACGATCAGAAGCTTCGCTGGATCCAAATTCATATCTTTCGACCACCAACTTTTTGGATTAATCCTCCACTTTAGTGTAGTTTATGAACTGGATTAACTCCGTGGATCAAGATCTAGATATTGCTTTAGCTCATATCTGGCTTTTTTGTCGCATAACTTCTCAGTCGTTCCAAAAAAGTAGGTGATGACACCTCAAAGTGAAAGTTAATGATATCGTCCACCTCAATTGGGGGGCCTACATGATTCTCGTTGAGTTCCGCGGGAAGCCGCCAGAATGTCATCTTGACTCCGGCTGAAACAAGGATCTCGACCACCTTTTTGTCTGTCTCTTTCCTAACAATATGGTCACATCCCGGACAGTGAAACGTATAGGAAGACTCTCCTGTATTCGAACATACAAGAACCTTCAGATCATTTGGAACCAACTCTACATCACCGCAGCTCTGGCACATAGCCCTTATAATAGGCATAGCGACTCCTTTCGCAAGTACCACATCCAACATTTACATATCGACAACGAAAGTGAAGTAATTAACCCGCTTTGCAATAAATTATCTCATACAGGCCTTAGGAGTCGTTCCGTTGCACCTCGGAGGTCAGAAATAAAGTCTGAACTGATCTAGGGGCCAAAATATCAAGACCACCTTCCCAACGATAAGCTTCTCTGAAATGGGGCCGAAGATCCTTGAATCTTTGGAGTTTTGACGATTGTCGCCCATGACAAAGACTTTTCCTTTAGGAATCACTTGAGAAGGCAAATAATACGTCAACGCGGACTTAGGGAGGAAAGGCTCCTTTAGCAGCTTACCGTTTATGTACACTTGTCCGCCAATAGCCGAGATACGCTGTCCTGGAAGTCCTATCACCCTCTTTACAAGGTCAGTTATTCCGGCACTGTTGGTATCGGATTTTGGTTTACGAAAAACCACTATGTCGCCTTCGTGCACCTTATGAAAATCATAACTTAGTTTATCCACGAGAATCCGATCACCAATCTGCAACGTTGGCAACATCGAACCGGACGGAATATAGTACGACTGAAAAACGAATGCTCTAACCACTAGAGCCAACGAAAAGGCTACTACAGCTACCGTTAGCCACTCCAAGACCGTTCGGGATAAGGACTTCTTTTTCTTCGACCGTTCCTTGAGCAGTTCCAAATCCCTCCTACAGACTCTCGATAAGCTTTTCTACACGTTCATCCTCATACTTGAAAGGATCTTTGAGCATTACCGTTCTTTGTGCTTGGTCGTTGAGTTTCAAATGGACCCAATCAACGGTAAAGTCGCGACGTTTCTCCTTTGCTTTTTGAATGAACTCTCCACGTAGCTTAGCTCGAGTCGTCTGAGGAGGTTCAATGACGGCCTTTTCTATTCTTTCATCATCCACGATTCTCTCAGCCATGCCCTTATCTTGCAGCTTATAGAAAACTCCCCTCGTCGTAGAGACGTCGTGGTACTGCAGATCCAAAAGGCTCACTTGCGGATGTGCCAAAGTTAGAGCATTTCTTTCTCTATAGGCTTCAATAAGCTTGTACTTCATGACCCAGTCACACTGACGGTCAAGATCCAAAGGGTTATGGCTCAAGGTAGTTAGAACATGCTCCCACATATCAAGCGCTCTCTTCTCTTCTGGCGGCAACCCTTGAGTCTCGGAGTATTTCTTAGCTCGATCCAAGTATTCGCCTTGTATCTCAAGAGCAGTAAGTTCACGGCCGTTGGCCAATCTGACTCTTCGAGTACAGGACATGTCGTGCGAAATCTCTCTGATAGCCCTAATAGGATTCTCCAACGAAAAGTCCCGGAGGGCTATGGACGGATCTTCCAGCATTCGTAGCATGATGCTCATGGCACCAACCTTTAGATAGGTCGCATACTCCGACATGTTAGAATCGCCAACTATTACATGTAATCTCCGATATTTCTCAGCATCCGCATGCGGTTCGTCACGAGTATTGATTATCGGTCGGGACCTTGTCGTCGCAGAGGACACACCTTCCCAGATATGCTCTGCTCGTTGAGATATACAATAAACGGGTCCGCGGGCCGTAAGAAGTACTTTACCAGCACCGGCATAGATCTGACGCGAGACCAAAAAAGGTATCAGCACCTCAGCGAAGTGAGAGAACTCTTCACCCCTTGTTGTCAAATAATTCTCGTGACATCCATATGAATTACCGGCCGAGTCCGTATTGTTCTTGAAGAGGAAGACAGATCCCCGTATTCCTTCTTCTCGCATCCTTGCCTCTGCGGATCCAACCAAAGACTCAAGAACTCGCTCTCCTGCTTTGTCATGAGCAACCAGATCAGATATTGAATCGCACTCAGGCGTTGCATACTCAGGATGAGATCCCACATCTAAATAGAGGCGAGCGCCATTTTCTAAGAACACGTTCGACGATCTACCCCAACTTACCACCCTCCTGAATAGATAACGTGCTACCTCATCTGGAGAGAGTCGTCTTTGACCCCGCAACGTACAGGTCACCCCATACTCATTCTCCAGACCGTAAATGCGTCGTTCTAGCCCATTGAAATTTGGGTCGTCGTCGATGGCTCTTTACTCCTTCTCACCCTTGACGATCTCCTTTAGTTGATCTTGAGAGATACGTTTAAATGTTCTACGACCGTTCCCTTGGGATAGGACGGCTACCTCGAGATCATTGGCTAAAAGCACTCTCCCAGGTCCCGCCAGTGCAGCCACAGAGGCAGCTATAGCTTCCTCAAGATTCCATGAAGCCCGAAACGAATTACTGAAGCGTCCCAATACCGCTTCGGCATCTCCACCCAAAACGCAGAAATTTGTCTCGTCGACTACCGTGCCGTCATACAAGATATGGTAAAGCTGGCTCTCTGAGACCACAGAACCTATCTCAGCTACAAGAATCTCAACCTCCATAGGTTTCATTTCGTGGGTAAAAACTTGCCCAAGGTATTGGGCATAAATATTTGCCAAGGATCGCGCGTCGACATCGTGACGAGAGTACGCGTATCCTTTCGTATCAGCATGGCGTACCCCAGCAACCCTAAGTTGATCAAACTCATTGTACTTTCCAACACCTGCGAACGCTATACGATCGTATATCTCCGAGATTTTATGCAATGATCGGGACGGGTTCTCCGCACAGATCAGAACACCTTGGTCATATAAAGTTCCAAGAAGAGCACGACCCCTTGCGATTCCTTTACGCGCATAGTCTGCTCGATCCTTCATCACCTGTTCTGGGGCAACATAATAAGGCATGCTCATTGTCTTGGACCTCCTTGAGCGACCTCATCCACAACCTCTTTGGAAACCCCGGCTACCTGATCATCTGGAATCCTTTCGTATCCACTTTCATCCACCGTGGCAACTATCGGATAGACTCCCCGCATGAAGTCTGGACCGCCGGTGGCTGAATCCTCTTGGGCTGCTTCAAAAAGTGCTCTTAGCGCTAAGCGCACTGCGTCCTGCCTTGACAACTGGCTTCTGTAGGCAAACTTAACATAGGCTTGTGCCTCTCGCCCCCCTGAACCTATCGCGTAATAATCCACCTCTTCATAACGTCCTCCAGTAACGTCATAGTTAAAGATTTTCCCCTTAAGACTCTCTCGGTCCCAGCCCACAAAAAGAGGAACGACAACAAGTCCCTGCATCGCTAGCGGCAAATTAGCCCTGATCATCTGGGCAAGTTGATTTGCCTTACCTTCCAAAGAGAGCCTGACTCCTTCGACTTTTTCATAGTGTTCGAGTTGCACTTGAAAAAGCTTTACCATCTCCATCGCCGGTCCTGCCGATCCAGCAAAGCCCACCGCCGAATAACGGTCAGCTGGATAAACTTTTTCTATCCTTCGGTCGGCAATTATATTTCCCGCGGTAGCTCTTCGGTCTCCAGCAATCAGAACCCCCTCGTCGAAACGTATCGCTACGATGGTAGTTCCGTGAGGAACTTCACTTGCCTGACCAAACTCTAGCGAAGTGCCTGCGACATGCTTCACCTTCAAAAAGGAAGGTTCTTCTTGATCTAAAGAACTCAGAAGCTTCATGAAGTTGGGACCCGGGTCCTCATTTACCCCAAAAATTGGAAGATTCACTTAACACCCTTCGACTTGACACATAATTGGAATCAACTGCACGGCTAATGCTACCGTGAGAAAATAGTCGCTACTGCCCTCCTTTTTGCACGTAGTTACGGACAAACTCCTCTGCATTTTCTTCCAGCACCTCATCGATCTCATCCAAGAGATCGTCAAGATCTGCCTTCAACTTCTCCGCAGACTCATTTTTCGCCTGTACGTCTTCTTCGTGAAGCTCTTCTGAATCTCTCTGTGTCTGTGACTTTCGCTTTTGTTCTCTTTCAACCATGACTACCCCTATGCGCCAAGACCTTCAAGTAGCTCTAACGCGCTATTGCTTTTTTGTATTAAACCATCCACGTGATTAAATGTTCCTTTCAGTGGGTCCATCATCGGCACTCTACGCAGAGGATCCTTGCCTGTATCAAAGATCAAAGAGTCCCAGTTAGCGGCTGCAATGGAATCTCCGAACTTTTCCAGGCATTTTCCTCTAAAGTATGCCCTTGTCTCTTTTGGTGGTTCAAACACGGCTGCTCCTACTTCTTTTGAATCTAGCAGTGTTTCTAATCCTGCACGCAAAGCAAGTGACTTCTCAGGACGAATATCATGATACTGCAGATCAATCGCCGCCAATTTGGGATCATCCCATCCAAGAGAGTGTCTCTCTTTGTAACCATCGACAAGATTCATCTTTGCAACCCAGTCCAGCCGACGTCTAAGTGCCATTGGATCACTCTCTAGGCTTGTCAACGTATCCTCCCAAAGTTCAAGCAGTTCTGTAACCTCCTCTAGCGTTCCCACAGAAGGAATGCCATCTCTCTCGAAGTATTTCTTCGCCACGTCAAAAAAGCTCCACTGAACTTCAAGTGCTGTCATTGAACGACCATCGGTAGTGTCCACGGTTGCCTTTAACCCTGGATCGAAGGAAACTTTTCTTAGAGCGTAAACGGGAGAAAGAATTTGGAGCTCCACCTCGTCTAGCATTCCGTCTTCGATCATCGAAAGAACTATGGCCGTTGATCCCAGCTTCAACAAAGTCGAGATCTCCGATACATTAGCATCTCCAATAATTACGTGAAGTCGACGAAATCTTGTTGCATCCGCATGCGGTTCGTCACGAGTATTGATTATCGGTCTCTTTAGGGTTGTTTCGAGCCCGACCTCTTCCTCAAAAAAATCAGCGCGCTGACTCAACTGAAACCGAACCGCCCCTTGAGAACCAGGAGCCTCCGTACCAACTTTTCCTGCACCACAAAAAATCTGTCGAGTAACAAAAAACGGAGTTAACTGCTTCACGATCTTCGCAAAAGGTACCGAGCGGTCCATCATGTAGTTTTCGTGGCAACCATATGAGTTACCCTTGCCGTCCGAGTTATTCTTATAAACCACGATCTCCTGCCCGGGCGGCATGAATCTCTTGGACGCCTTCATTGCCCGCTTAAGCACCTCTTCGCCCGCCTTATCATACATAAGAGCCTGCCTCGGGGATATGCACTCAGGCGAAGAGTACTCTGGGTGTGCGTGATCTACGTAAAGCCGGGCCCCGTTGGTTAGTACGGTATTTACCAGATGGGTTTCCATCTCAACATTCACCGGAGTTTCGAATGAAAATCCACGCGCGTCGTTACCAGGAGACTCGGTTTCAAAATCCCAACCAACCCTTCCGGCTGCCTCAGACACATACGCGTTTATGAGAACCGATGACACAGAGATCGGGTTAGCATCCGGTGATCCGAGAACCGATATTCCATACTCCGTCTCGATCCCGCAGACCTTCGTTATAGCCATAACCCTCCTATTTACCGTATCTACTCAGAGATCTAGAGATATTGACCAGTCGCAACTCGTTCAATCGCCCGTCCACCTTCAGCTTCTTTGCCTTGGGTAACCAAAGTACGAATATAGACAATCCGCTCACCCTTCTTTCCAGAGATCTTGGCCCAGTCGTCCGGATTCGTGGTGTTGGGAAGGTCTTCGTGCTCTTTGAACTCTTTCGCAATCGAATAAAGCAGGTCTTCAGTACGAATTCCGGGCTTTTCCCCTGCGATCTCACGTTTGATCGCCTGCTTTTTGGCCCGCCGAACGATATTTTCGATCATCGCGCCCGAAGAAAAGTCCTTATAATAGAGGACCTCCTTATCTCCATTTTGATAAGTAACCTCTAAAAATCGATTTGGTTCGTCGGTACTATACATCGTCTCTACCGTCTTTTCGATCATCAAAGAAACTGCCTTATTCGCGTCGCCTCCACCAAGAAGCTCGACCTCATTCTTCGCTATAGGTAAGTCAGCCGTTAGATAACGACCAAAAATCTGAGCCGCCGAAGATTCATCTGGTCTTTCAATCTTTATCTTCACATCAAGGCGTCCGGGACGAAGGATAGCTGGGTCGATGAGATCTTCCCTGTTGGAAGCTCCTATCACAATAACGTTTCTAAGTGTTTCAACGCCATCAATTTCAGCTAACAGTTGCGGGACAATGGTCGACTCCATGTCGGAGGATATTCCTGTTCCTCTAGTTCTAAAAAGAGAGTCCATCTCATCGAAAAACACGATCACAGGTACTCCTTCTTCCGCCTTTTCCCTAGCTCGTTGGAAGATAAGCCTTATCTGACGCTCTGTCTCGCCCACATACTTATTTAAAAGTTCAGGTCCTTTTACGTTCAGGAAGTAACTTCGCACAGACTCGTTGCCTGTTACCTTTGCAACTTTCTTGGCCAAAGAGTTGGCTACTGCCTTCGCAATCAAAGTCTTCCCGCAACCTGGAGGTCCATAAAGGAGAATCCCCTTAGGAGCCGGAAGCCTATACGAATGAAAAAGCTCACGATAGAGGAAGGGAAGTTCTACTGCATCCATGATCTCTTCGATCTGCGCATCTAAACCTCCAATGTCTTCATAACTGACGTCAGGAACTTCCTCCAGAACAAGTTCTTCGACTTCCGGCCTTGGCAGCTTCTCTATCACGAAGCCTGTCCGGGAGTCGAAAAGAACCGAATCGCCAGCTCGTAGTTTCTCGTTTATAAGGTCACCAGCCAGCTCAGCAACTCTCTCTTCATCGGCGCGTCCGACCACGACGACGCGCTTGCCTGCTTCCAGAATGTCTCTTATAGCTACAACTTCTCCGACGACTTCTGGAGAACGCGCCATGACCACAGTAAAAGACTCATTGAGTACAACTTCTTGGCCCTTTTGTAGTTCATCTATCACAACGTCAGGATGTACCGCCACTCTCATCTTGCGACCTGACGTATGTACATCGACAGTTGAGTCATCATTTGCCCCAAGGAAAACTCCATAGGCAGAGGGAGGTTGGGTCAACTTCTCAACTTCTTCCCTCAAAGTTGCTATATGTTCTCGTGCTTGTTGGAGCGTGAACGTAAGCTTCTCATTACGAAGCTGAGCTTGGGCAAGTTGACCTGTCACCTCCAGCAGCTTCTCTTCAAGAGCTCTTACCCTTATAGGAGAGTCTTGAACCCTTTGTCGCAGCTCTGTAACCTCTTCTTGAAGTCGAGCTATGGTTATCTCTAACTCGTCAGGCATCCCAGCACCACCTTGATTCTCACGATCAAACTTAGTCGTCTGAACCACCTCCCTATAAGTAAGCTATACCCTCTGGAGATCGATTAGGTAACGTAAACTAATTCAATCTTAGAAACTTAGTTTGTCACGGTTTCAGACTAGAGTGGGCCTATAACACAAGTTGGCTGTGATTTCCCACTCTGTAAAAGCGAGGAGTTTAATGAAGGTCTGGATAGATCAGGATCTCTGTACCGGTGACGGACTCTGCGAAGAGATTTGCCCTGCCGTATTTACCCTGTTAGACGATGGTTTAGCCTATGTAAAAGATAGAGATGAGGTAATGAACAACCCCGGGGGATCTGCCCAGATGGTTGATGTACCAGCAGAGCAAGAAGAGGCGGTCGTGGAGGCGTCTGAGGAGTGTCCTGGAGAGTGCATATTTGTGGAGACTGATTAAGATTCAGTCAGCCTAGATGCTCCGATGTAATGGATTTGCCTGGTCGCGCATATATCAAAAATCCTGTGTGCGCTACCATTCTATGCTCAGGACGAGCAACAGGCGATTTGTAGTGCCAAGGTCTTTCAAGGAGTTCGACATAGCTCCTTGAATGAAACCGGTATCGATCCAGAGCATCGTTCAAGGTTATGATTTGAGTTACATTTGTTAGATATACGCACAATATACCGTCCTGACGCAACAAAGCACGAACGTTCTCAAGAGCATCCCAAGGTTCGGGTAGGTCTAGAACCACTCTTTCGAATCTCTCTGACGATGCATATGTGCTTACATCGGAATTAATGAGATTGTAAGAGTCTTTCACAGCGTCGCCGAAGAAGTTGAACACGTTCTTTCTGGCTAAATTTAAGTGATCTTCTCGAATCTCGACGCCTGTAACTTTAGCCCCATGAGAGAGAAGTCCCAGGGAGAGGGCACCTGAGCCAACACCCGCCTCGAGGACGGAGACGCCCGGATGTAGGTCAAGGTTGAAAAGTATATGACCTAGATCTTTGGGATAAATGATTTGCGCACCACGCGGCATTAGGTAGATGTAGTCACTGAGTGTAGGCCTATATAGGTAAAATTCCTTGTCGCTTTGCGATCTGTATTCATGGCCGCTGCTTTTCCCAATGAAAGTTCCCAGATCAATTCTTCCAAGGTGATTGTTTATTACCCTTCCAACATCGATTCGCTCCAGGTATCTATTTCCCCTTTTATCTTCGATGACTACTAGATCACCTTCTCCAAAGGTCTCATCTGTATCTGAACGTAAGTTGGACTCTATTTCAACCTCGACTTAATCTCTGATCGCGACTTCGACGCAATAAGGAAAGACTCTCCCCTTCCAACTTTAAGCCGTAACGGCTTTGATCTCGCATCTTCTCTGGCGTTAAAAAACTTGGAAATGCGCTTTAATGCAATAAATCCTACAACCGGAACGACTATGTAAGGATTCGAAGAAGCCAAGAGCTTCTCGCGAACCAAATTAACCTTCAACCTTTGGATCAGGTACTTTCTGGCAAGAGATATCATAGCCGTTGCCACTAAAGTCTCTTGATTTCAATGATTGAACTTCTGCGACGACCACGAAGGTACCCAACAACGAAGATGGCACCAACGCTGACGGCGACGGCGATTGCCACCATACTTGGCGAAGCTGGCGCCGCTGCTTTAGAGATCCTCGAGGCACCGCCTGACAAAGATCTAAAGGCATCGGTCAATTGAGCCTTCGTCACTTCATTGTTTCCGTCTTTCGAAGACAAGTAATCCTCCATTCAGATTAAGATTGTGACGCTTAAAGCTTCGAGGTTTTGCGCTTGCGACCAAGCGTCCAAGAGGTTGCAACAATCCCTACGCCCGCTACAAGGGTTATGAGATATGGGAGCCACGTGAGATCACCCGTAAAAGAACTCCCGGTTTCAGTCTGTAGTAGTCTTAAGATGCCCAAAAGCACCAGTACTGTTCCTAATCCAACAAGAACCGCTCCACCTACCCCAAAGCCAACGTACTTCAGGATGGACTTAAGCGGAGCGAGAGTCTCTTGCTTCATGTAGCGGACTACAAGATCGAAGCTTTCACGAACTTGTCCTTTGCTCTCAGAAAGCGTCGCTTTCAACACCGACCTCCCAACCAATCACTCGGTTCCCTGTTATAGGCTAGACTTAAGTTACAAAGTTGTCTACCGGTTACGAAGATATACTAATCGGACTCACAATCTCACATCAAGAAGATTCCGCAGGAAGTGTCAGCACACGAGGAACAATCTTTAATAGGATCAAGGTTGAGTTCTGACTCCCTTGATCAAACAGGAGCGCAAACCCTCTCTGTAAGGGCGGGGTCGAGCGACCTCTGTAACACCGTCGAGGCAAAATAGCACTATGAGCATTCGCGAGCGCCTCTATCCACGAGAACAGGAGCTATCCGTTCTCGTGCGCCACTGCTCAGATGCTCGCTACGTCTGGAACTTAGCGCTCGAACAACGTAACTTATGGGTTAGATACCGCACACAGAAGATCACGTATAACTCCCAAGCACATGAGCTGGCTGAGTTGCGTAAAGAAA
>JAJYGA010000048.1 GCA_021785255.1 Actinomycetes bacterium | reverse complement strand
CGTTCGGTTCGCTCTTCCTTAGAGCCAATTTTATTTATATCTAAAGGTTCACGAATAATCTGCTCAACGCGCATTCTTGGATCCAAAGAAGCGTAAGGATCTTGAAACATCAGTTGGAGATCCCGACGTTTTGCTCGTAACTCACCTCTTTTCAGCTTAGTCATGTCTTCGCCGTTGAAATAAATTGATCCTCGAGTTGGTTCTTCCAGTCCAACCATCATTGAACCAGTAGTTGTCTTGCCACAACCAGACTCTCCTACAATGCCTAAGGTTTCACCTTTGAACACCGTTAGAGAGACGTCTGTAACGGCTTGCAAGGTCCCCACCTTCCTCTGAAGTATGGCACCTCTCGTCACTGGAAAGTCTTTACTTACCTGGTCAAGAACCATCAAAGTTTCTGGATGATCAGCATATATCCGTCGATATCTCCCACCATCGACCTTGATCTCTATCTTTACATCTTTTTCTTCCCCAACTTTTCGACCGACGGGAAAGAAACAGGCAAACGCGTGATCATAATCGTTGGGCTTCGACAACCGCGGCTCAGTGTTGAAGCAGTCATGATGAGCGTATCTGCAGCGAGTGGCAAATCTACAACCAGTTGGAGGGTTCGTAAGGTCTGGCGGTAAGCCAGGTATCGAGTACAGTCGACCTTCAACGTCTCTGTCGAGGGGTGGAATTGAAGACAGGAGTGCTTCCGAATAAGGGTGGTGTGTATCTATAAACAGTTCTTCAGTATCAGCTTCTTCGACAATCTTTCCGGCATACATAACAACAACACGATCCGCCCTACCTGCAATGACGCCCATATCGTGTGTGATTAAAAGCATAGCCATACCAAGTTCTGCCCTCAGATCATCCAGTAATGAAAGGATCTGGGCCTGAATCGTGACATCCAATGCTGTCGTAGGTTCATCGGCCACTAGTAACTTTGGTTCACACGATAAGGCCATCGCGATCATTACGCGTTGCCTTAAGCCACCGGAAAGTTGATGCGGATAGTATCCGAGTCGTTCCCTGGGGTTAGGCATTCCGACTAAGGCGAGCACTTCAGCAGAGCGATCCAGTGCTTCCTTTTTAGATGCACCACGGTGGAGCCTCACTGTCTCGGCAATTTGATTTCCAATCGTCATGCAAGGATTCAAAGAGGTCATGGGGTCTTGGAATATCATCCCAATATCGTTACCTCTAACCGCACGCATCTCTTTCTCGGGGATCTTGGTCAGGTCCCGCCCATCGAGAGATATGGATCCCGACGCTATGTAGCCTCCGGGAGGGAGAAGTTGCATTATAGACATTCCTGTGATCGTCTTACCGCAGCCTGATTCCCCCACTAGACCGAGCGACTCGCCAGCCTCGATTGAGAGACTTATCCCATCGACTGCGTGAACCTCTGTTGTACGCAGTTTGATGTTAGTCTTTAGATCCTTGATCTCCAAAAGACTCATTGCTCACCCCCTTTTGCCTCACACAATTGATCTGAATTAGTAGCCAAAGACACCCTGTTGATCTTAACCAGTACTTGCATAGAGAAACCGCAAATTGAACAAGATGTATAAAGATTTTATATTGACATGAGACAAAACAAAAGTTTGGCTCTATTTACCGATACGATTGCTTTCATTAGCTACTAATGTAACTATTCACTGTCGGAGTGGCGGAATAGGCAGACGCGCTAGGTTGAGGGCCTAGTGACCGCAAGGTCGTGGGGGTTCAAGTCCCCCCTCCGACACTCTGTAGCGAACTCGGACAGCTAACTCACACATGCGTTTCTCTGGTCACGGCGTCAGAACTTCTCAAGGCAACGATGGTTACTTACATTCAGAGAGCAAGTTCCGCCGTCGTTGGAAATTGCTGTATGTTGTCACTCCGCTCTTGTCATAACCTATTTTGTCCAAAGGATCATAAGACTTCGTTTAGATCCACAAACATCGCAGTCGCAGCGAATCTTTGTCACCAGTTCCTGCTCACACCACTATAAAGACCTGGATATTCGGACAAGTCCGCTTGACCGATTGACGTACAGTAGCTTCTTATAGCATTACATCTCCGGTATCACAACTTGCGCTGATTCCATCGACTCAAATCATCTTCTTGACGTTAGGCTTTCAACATGAATTGGAAAATGCTGCTCACACCGGTATCGTACGAAGACGTAGCAAAGAGACCTCCGCCAGGAACAAGTACCTGGATTGCTCCCACGTTCTCAACGAATGAGTTGAGTATGTACTTTCTATTTCCAAAGGAATACCAGACTCAGCTTTCACTTTTTCGATTGAATCTTCCTGATGGAGACATTCAAGAGATCTCATTACCAAATATGACACAAAGGGAAACTACATTAGAGGAGGATCTCCGTCGGCAACGCTTGAGGGTGGCCTTTGAAGGTGTTACCAGCTTTGAAGTTCTGGATCTTGTCGATCATGATCTCCTACTCGTCAACCTAGCTGGTTACTATTTCGTTATAGATCCAGTAACAGCCAAGGTCATACAAGATCTGAGTTCGTATCGCATCTCCAACGCGTCACACGTTCCGCTCAGCACGAAGATTGCAGCTGTGAGTGAAAATCAACTCATCACTATAGATATTTTTTCCGGTCACACCGAGATAGTCGCTCGCCCAAGCAAGCCACACTATAAAGTAGCGGTAGCTGAGTATGTGGCGCAAGAAGAGCTAGATCGATTGGAGGGATACTGGTTCTCCAAAAATGGACGTCACGTCGCCTACTGCGAAGTCGATGAAACACATATACCTCAGTTTCCAATTACACACGTTGCATCCAAGGACTGCTACGTGGAGTACCACAGATATCCTTTCGTAGGAAAAGCTAACGCAAATGTAACGGTATACGTGGTAACGGCGACAGGTAATCTTATTCGTAAAATTGCCACACCGCCTGAGTTGGAGTATGTCTCTTATGTGAAGTGGCTCGATGACGAGACCTTACTCATTCAATACCTGAACAGATTTCAAAGCATTCAAAAAGTCTTTACATTTTCCATCTCGACCGATACTTTGACCGCACTCTACTGTGAAGAGATACATCCATGGATCAATGCCAAGGGTGAGTACCTTCCATTAGACGATGCTACTTTGGTGACCACATCCGAACGAAGCGGACATAGACATCTTTGCATCATAAGAGATGGCACCCTTACCCAACTTACCACAGGTGACTTTGACGTTTTAGAGATACTCTCCGTCGACAAGGTAAAGAAGTGTGCTTACCTCCTCACGAACTTTGATTCACCACTACAGCAGAACATCCAACGGTTCGATTTTGCAGCTAACGTTATAAGCAAGCCTTTGACAATTGGTGAAGGACTTCGTGAAGTCACTGTATCAAACTCTCAACGATGGATCGTAGAGCGATTCAACAATCTGGTGACCTCAGCACGAATAAACATCTACGAAGTCACAGAAACTGGTACCCTCCACCTTCTAGAACAGTCCCAGCCACTCCCCAACGTCACACTGAAAGATCTTGGGGTTAGTGCACCGCAGCTGCTAACGGTACCCTTAGACAATGGCGAGGTAATGTACGGAGCACTGTATCTTCCTCCTGATGGAATAACAACGGGAAGACCGGTAGTTCTGGAAGTTTACGGTGGCCCACACTTCCAGATGGTCAAAAACGGATGGCACGAGAGCGTCGATATGCAGGCCCAACTTCTGGCACAAAACAATATCGTTGTTGCCAAGTTTGACAACAGAGGATCTTTTGGAAGAGGAAAGGCTTTCGAAGCGCCTATCTTCAGATCCATTGGTACAGTAGAGCTGGAAGACCAGATAGCGGGGCTGCAGTATGTACATGAAAACTTCAAGACCGATCGAGATCGAGTAGGCGTATTTGGATGGAGCTACGGAGGATTCATGACATTGAGTCTCTTGGCCAAAAAACCTGACCTCTTCCGAGTCGGTGTAGCAGGAGCACCTGTAGTCGATTTCTCACTGTATGACACCGCCTATACCGAACGATATATGCATACTCCAGGGACAAACCCCGAAGGTTACGCGAACGCATCAATACTGAACTACATCAAGGATATAAAGGCACCCTGTCTCATAGTTCACGGATTGACAGACGAGAACGTACACTTCCGCAATACAGCCCAGCTCATCGAAGAAGCCCTCCAATGCGATGTCAATATAGAACTTATGCTTCTTCCAGAAGCAAGGCACATGCCAACTTCACATGCATCTCGTTACGCCTTGGCTAAAAAGCGAACTCAGTTTCTTGTGGAATCGCTGCTTTGACAGCAACGACGCTCTCAATTAGCAGATTTTAGGGCTAAAGAGTTGAAATCTCTCACTCCGTGACATCCC
>JAJYGA010000008.1 GCA_021785255.1 Actinomycetes bacterium | reverse complement strand
CAGAAAGCTGGTCTAAACAGATCTATCCTCGAACAAAGCTGGGGTATGTTTCGCCAACGATTAACCGATAAGGCTACCAACGCCACGACTCCAGTCGAAATAATCACAATCAATCCTGCATTTACAAGTATGTGTTGTTCTAAGTGTGGTCACACGGACAAAAGAAATCGCGAGAGTCAAGCAGACTTCTATTGCCAAGCGTGCGGCTACACAAATAACGCAGACGTAAATGCAGCTAAGAATATAATCTCAACCGCCGTAGGACATACGGTCTTTAGACGTGGAGGAATATCGCACGCTAGGTCTAACAAGACACAGCACAGCGACCCGATGAAGCGTCAACCAACCAGGGCCGCATGAGAGCGACTTTGGAAGCTTCGTCCGTAAGGGCGGGGAGGATGTCACCGCTCAGCAACTCGTTCTCAATCGCGTTGACTTTTAATTGACAATTGCAACAGGATCCGTGAGTTCCCACAGCTGTACGTATACCCCCTTCTCCGCAGGGGACGTAGGAATTGCAGCAGCTGCCATTTAGAGGCGTTCTCCTTTTGGGTAAGTCGTAATCGTTGCTCAATAACCAGACAATTAGATGGAGGGATGGCTTTTCAGACCAACTAGGGTAACTATCATGGCTGTTTATGCTCTCGGAGATAAGAGACCTAAAATTCATCCTTCCGCATTCGTACATCCTGACGCCACTGTCATAGGTAATGTGACAATCGGGGCCGGAGCAAGCATATGGCCACAGGCGGTTCTTCGCGGCGACTACGGATACATTGAAATTGGATCCGAGACCTCTATCCAAGATGGATCAGTCATCCACGCTACGGCCGATTTACCCACGATTGTCGGGTCACGATGCGTGGTAGGTCATATAGTCCATCTGGAAGGATGCCACGTACAAGACGACGTTCTAGTAGGATCTGGTTCAATTCTATTGCATAGAGTTCTCTGCGAGAGCCACTCAATTGTCGGAGCAAACGCAGTTCTGACTAACGGGACTGTCTTACCAAGCTTTGCTATGGCACTAGGAGTTCCAGCCACAATTATCACCGACAAAGTGAGCAAAGGTCAGTTCAAAGACTCAGTAGATCTATACGTCGAAAACGCCAAGAACTACAAAAGACAACTAAAGAGGCTTGACTAAGACATACTTCCTCGTGGCTCGACTGAGGCGTAGTATCGATAGTTCACTTCAAAAACGTTGAGAGGTGTTTCGTAGAGTTCCGATAAAAGCTCCGGTCTTAGAAAGTCCGCTTTGCTTCCCTGCCAAACAAGCTCAGAATTCCTTATGAAGACTACCTTGTCAAAAGCGCGGGGAATCTCCTCAGTGCCGTGAACAACTAGTACTACCGTACTGGCTGAAAGGCCTATTTCACCTAGTTCTTCAAATGCCATAATTAATTCATCGCGCGTCACTAGGTCCAATCCGACAAAAGGTTCGTCAGCTACCACCAGCTGCGATTGTTGAGCAAATGCTCGAGCCAATACTGTCTTTTGACGTTCGCCTTGAGAAAGAGTGTTGAATAAGTGGTTCCTCTTGTCCGCCAGCCTAAATGTACAAAGCAATCTTTCGGCCCTAGAGATCTCCTCATCAGAGTAACTGTGCCAATACGGAGCAAGGTCGCCGCTAGTACCTGTAAGCACGACTTCAAAGGTAGTTACATTTCCCAAGAATCGATCTTGAAGAGATGAACTGACATAGGAGACACTTTTTCTCAGTTGCCTTACGTCCATGGTACGTGAATCTATCCCACCTATAAGCAACTCTCCATGACTAGGACGTTCGAGGCCCGCAAGCAACCTGACAAAAGTTGACTTTCCAGCTCCATTCCGTCCCATCACCACAACCTTGTCGCCTTTATATATTGCAGAGTAAGCCTCTTTGAGGAGGACGTTGCCACCTCGTATGAGCTCCGCTCCATTTAGCTTAAATAGTGGCATCGACGTCAAAAC
This sequence comes from Actinomycetes bacterium, assembly GCA_021785255.1. Classification (GTDB taxonomy): domain Bacteria; phylum Actinomycetota; class Acidimicrobiia; order Acidimicrobiales; family Acidimicrobiaceae; genus Ferrithrix. The sequence goes on along the minus strand of JAJYGA010000008.1, from coordinate 2,400 downwards.
CAATTTCTACTCAACAATGCTTCCCTCAAGTTTTGATTCAAATCTTGTCTTCATAAGAGAATTAAAATCTAATAGCCGGTTCAGTCACCCATTTAGAAGAAAATCCTGTTCTCTTCCTACCATGGAACGCGCCAACTACCAAACTCACTCAAGTTCTTATCAACATGTGACGTTAAATTGCATGAATGTAATTACATTATAGAGAGGAGGTTAGAAAATGCGACAAGGCTTTCTACCGGGAGATGAGGCTAGAGCTTCAATCATCACTGCCATGGACAAAGTTCGAACTACCTGCAGGGCCCAAGGAGTACTTCTCGCGTCTACCTTCGAACACCGTTTGGCAACTGTAGAGATCATACGATCATCTCCAAGTTTTCTCAGAGCCGGCGACACGTTAACCATACGACGGCTACCTAAAGTGATACGTACGAAAGTCCAAACTTCGAACTCAACCGGAGGCTATCAAGCTGATGTACACTTCATTCCCAAACCAGCGTATGTTGAACTGTCAAACGACCTTTTTTCCTACGGACCGGTGAAGAGCATTTATTTAAGAAGCTTTGAGGTCGACAAAGAAGAGTTCTTTGTGTGTCTTTACTCAAACTCCAAGATGGCCCTTCCGGAAGATGCCCTAATAATGACTGTTGAGATGCTCACATTACATTGCGAAAATGCTCTGAAACTTCGTTCAGCCTTGGGAAAAGTCACTCAAAAACTTGATGTAGTGCAAACTAAGGCGTCCTCAGATGAGCTAACAGGATTACTAAATCGCTACGGCTTTACGTTGGCCATATCCAAAGAACAAAAAAGGCGTGAAAGGTACTCCATGCCTGTATCTGTTTTTGTGTTTGATCTGGATGGATTGAAGAATATAAACGACACTTACGGTCACAAAGCTGGTGACCAACATATCCAAAGGTTCGCTGCCTTGTTAGACCGCACGTGTCGTTCCATCGACTTCACAGCTCGTCTAGGCGGTGATGAGTTCGCTATCTTAGCCCCACATACAGATTCGTCTTCTGCCGAACAGATGGCAGCACGTTTAAGAAGAGTATTCACTGAAAATGGAATACCGGCATCTTTTGGCTACGCTAGTGACGACGGCGGCACAGTAGCTATCAACGATCTAATCGTCATCGCCGATGCTCAAATGTACGCGAACAAACAAAGTCGTAAACAACTCCAACGCAGAAACGTTGGTTAGTCAGACTATTTTCGCACGATCCACACTTTGTTAGGTGAAACTCGTCGCTATCATAGTTGGCGGGAAAATACGTCACCGACGGGGCTGGAACCGTCGGTGACGTATGGGAGGTTTGGTGTTTCACCACCACTTGTTGTTGTATGAAATATCGTCGGGTTTGAAGCTGAGTATTGGCTAAAAATTTCGTTGTAGTATCTAGTGACTTGCCGCCATGAGACGATTTATTGAGTCGATTATCTCTTCGTTCTCAGCATTTTCTCAGTATTTCCCTTGCAGGCATTTATCCTTGTGGTCGGGATTTCTTGCATAGTTCCAGCTAGAGCGGTAGTTATACAGTACATACTTTACAGAGTCGAAAATGGCTTTATAACAATCCTGTATAAATTCTTATTGATGTTACAACTTGTTTATAGATTCGATGTATCATCAACTTACGTTCACAAAAGTGACACTTGTTGTTTACGGAAATTACCAGGGGAGGTAGCTGAAAGAAATGAAGAAAACTATTAGGCGCCGAAGTAGCGCTGTGATTGCGACTGCAGTGGCAGCCATAACACTTGCTGCTTGCGGGTCGGGAGCGTCATCTGCTCCTACGTCAAGCGGTAGTTCTGGTGCCACAAAGGTGAAAGGTGGAGTTGCGACCTTTGCAGAAGGTCCAGGGGCAAACCCTAACTATATCTTTCCTCTTACGCCAGGAACGAACTTTTCGACGGCTAACTTGAGCTTCTTTCAAGCTCTTATGTACCGTCCTCTTTATTGGTTTGGAAGTGGTACAAAGGCTGAGATCAACTATCCATATAGCGTGGCAAAGCCTCCGGTCTACTCAAACAGCGATAAGACAGTAACAATCACGTTGAACTCTAACTACAAGTGGTCCAATGGAGAGCCTGTAGACGCTCAAGACGTAATCTTTTGGATGAATCTAATCAAAGCAAACAAAGCAAACTGGGCTGCATACGTTCCAGGTGCATTTCCCGATAACGTCGTCTCTTACAAAGCCTCTGGGAAGTATACCGTGGTATTTCAGCTTGACAAGAGCTACAACCCAACTTGGTTTACCTACAACGAACTCTCTCAGATAACCCCGCTTCCGCTGGCTTGGGATAAGACGTCTCTTAGTGCACCGTCTCCCACAGCAGCAACGCCTGTATCTTCACTTCCAGATCAGACTGCCAGTGGAGCCAAAGCCGTCTATA
>JAJYGA010000065.1 GCA_021785255.1 Actinomycetes bacterium | reverse complement strand
AAGCAATGACGAGAGAGACGCAACCATTGCTTCGACTTCGCTCTCATAAAATGAAGCGACTTTGTCCAACATGTCATCAACGCCACCCGTCTCCTCGCCAACCGCCACCATCTGCGTGACCATAGGTGGAAATATGGGATGCATGGCCATACGTCGAGCTAGCGGCTCGCCTTGCTTCACCCCAGCTTCGATGTCAGCAACTGCCTCCACCATCTTCACATTCCCTGCAGCCTCCGCAGTGATGGACAACGAGTTGAGAATGGGAACACCCGAACGCAACAAGGAGGCAAGAGTTCGCGCAAAGCGAACGATCGCGTACTTGTGAGCCAGTTTCCCAAAGATAGGGATCTTGAGCACCAGTCGATCTAAGATTGCTCGTCCTCTTTTCGACCGACGAAACTTGATAAAGCCTACGGTAGCGCCGATGTAGAACAAAACAACTAAAGGCAAGTAGGCCACAAAGACATGAGAGACGGCCATTAGAATTCGTGTTGGAAGTGGCAACTGGCCATGCAGAGACGCAAAAATCTTCTTAAATGTTGGTATCACAAATATCATCATCGCCGTAAGAATGAGAACAACGAGCACGAGAACTGCTATTGGATAAGTCATAGCCGATTTCATCTTGCGGCGAATCTCCACTTGTTTTTCCAAGGTATTTGATAAGCGCATAAGAACTTCATCGAGAACTCCGCCAGACTCCCCTGAACGAACCATGGCAACAAAGAGGTGGTCAAATACCTTAGGATGCCTGTTCAAAGCGGCTGATAATGAAGAGCCCCTCTCTATATCCACCTTCACTTGTTGAAGAACTTTTTGAAAGTTAGGGTTCTCTGCTTGCGCTACCAAAATATTCAAAGCCCTAAGCAACGTAAGACCAGAACTTATCATCGTCGCAAACTGTCGGCTAAACACCGCTACATCCTTGGCAGAGATACGATCTGTGAGGCCGGGAATCTTTATCTCTGTCTTCGCTAATGAACTTTTCGATCGAGTAACCGAAACGGGTATGTATCCCATCTCTTTCAGTCTTGCTACGACCAGTTCTTGACTGTCAGCTTCTACCTTTCCGTCAAGAACATTTCCCGCCTTGTCACGTGCTTTATACGCGTATGTTTCCAACAACTCCGTTACCCGATCCCATGAGTCGCCTAACCTCTTCAGGACTAGACGATGCTGATAGTGCTTCTTTTAGTGAGACTCTTCCCTGCTGATGTAACTTTGCCAAAGACGAGTCCATCGTTTGCATACCAAACTGAGCCCCTGCTTGCATAGCTGAGTAGATTTGATGAGTTTTCCCCTCTCGGATTAGGTTCCTTACCGCTGGTGTTCCCACGATTACCTCTGTAGCAGCTATACGACCTTTTCCACTAGCATGGCGAAGAAGTTGTTGAGTTACGATACCTTGAAGAGTCGATGCAAGCTGAATACGTACTTGAGCCTGCTGATTTGTAGGAAAGATATCGATCATTCGATCTACTGCCTGCGGTGCGTCTTGAGTATGAAGTGATCCAAGCACGAGATGTCCAGTCTCCGCTGCCGTTATCGCGGATGAAACCGTCTCAAGATCTCTCATCTCTCCAACGAGTATCACGTCGGGATCCTGTCGTAAAACGTGTCTGAGAGCCGATGCAAAAGATTTAGTATCACTTCCGACTTCCCTCTGGTCAACAAGGGACTTCTTGGATCTGTGCAGGAACTCTATGGGATCTTCGATCGTTACGATGTGACATGTTCTTGAAGAATTGATCTGATCGACAATAGCTGCCAACGTGGTCGATTTACCTGAGCCCGTAGGTCCTGTGACGATAACTAGACCTCTAGGCAACTCCGCAAATGAACCTATCACTGGAGGAAGGCCAAGCTCGGCTATGGGCGCTATTTGATATGGAATGAAACGAAATACCGCTCCAACACTTCCTCTTTGTCGAAGCACGTTCATCCTAAAACGACCGACGCTCGGTATCGAGTAAGAGGTATCTAGCTCAAGATTCTCTTCAAATCTCTCTCTTTGGTTCTGAGTCAAAACCGAATACACCATCTCCTGAAGCAGTCGAGGTGGGATAGGAGAAAGGTCCTCTCTTCGGATCAAGTCGCCATCAATACGGAAACTGGGAGAAGAACCGGCTGAAAGGTGCAGATCAGAACCTCCTATGGTTACGAGGTAAGAGAGCATCTCGTTTATATGGAAGGGGTAAGACTCCGTCGTTGGTTCAGGCACTGTTCACCGTCACATTCAATACTTCAAATCCGGAGTTTCCGATTGCTTTCACACTCACATTTTCGGTAAGTTAGGCAACAACCCTTAGTATCTCTTCCAAAGAAGTAGTTCCACTTGCAACATGCAAGAGACCGACGCTTCGCATATCTATCATTCCGGACTTCAGGGCAATGTGGCGAATCGTGTCTGTCTGGGCTCCTTCAGCAATCGCCCTTTCTAAGTCCTCTCCGATAGGCATTACTTCATGAATCGCTATCCTGCCTCGAAATCCAGTATTTGAACATTGTTTACAACCACGCGCTTTATACAAAACCTCTGGGATCGGCATCTCATCAAAGTTCCAGCCCACCAATACAAGATCTGCTTCACTTACTTGCACAGGAGTTTTACAGTTGTCGCAAAGTCGACGCGCGAGGCGTTGCGCAACAACACAGTCAAGAGCCGATGCAATTAGAAAAGGTTCAACACCCATCTCGCTTAGGCGCGAGGGTGTGGAGGCTGCATCGTTGGTGTGCAGAGAAGACAACACTAGATGGCCCGTTAATGCAGCTTCAACTGCTATTGATGCTGTTTCTTGGTCGCGAATCTCCCCCACTAGTATCACATCCGGATCTGATCGCAAGATCGAGCGAAGTGCGTTCGCGAAATTCAGCCCCGCTTTATTGTGAACTTGTACCTGGCTGATGCCATTTAGGCGATACTCAACTGGATCTTCAACCGTAATTATATTACGTTGAACTTCATTTAAGATATTGATCGTAGCATACAGCGTCGTGGACTTCCCTGATCCCGTGGGTCCTGTGACCAAAATAGTCCCCCAGGGCTTTTTAAAAGACCTCTCATACTGCTCGAGCGACTCTCGTGTAAAACCAAGTTCTCCCAAAGAAAATTGCGCTCTGCTCTTATCCAGAATCCTAATCACAACCTTTTCGCCTTCAACAGTAGGAAGGGTGGCTACGCGAAGGTCTACGTCTTTCCCATCGATCCTCAGCGTTATGCGGCCGTCTTGTGGAATTCGATGCTCAGCAATGTTAATGTTTGCCATCAACTTCAGTCGCGTAACGATACCGGACTGAAGAGCTTTCGGTACGCGTGTGACTTCGTGCAAAACACCATCGATTCGGAATCTAATTCGGATATCGCTGTGTTGTGGCTCGATATGAATGTCTGAGGCCCTATCTAGCGATGCCTGAGAGATTGTCATGTTCACCAGGCGAATGATCGGAGCATCGTCGACAATATCGGTAACATCATTCTCTAGCTGGTTACCCCCACCAGCTTCTTCGCTAGCAGCGAGAGCGGTGGTCTCAATGGCTTCTTCACCCAATCGTTGCATTCGATCAATGAGTCGAGACAAATGACTCCATGGAGCAACAACCACTTTGACATCTTTACGAGTAATCGCCCTCACGTCATCGAGTGCCACTACGTTAGTAGGATCAGCCATCGCAAGCAAAATCCGATCGTCTTTGATCCCAAGAGGTAGCAACATATACTTCTTGCAGATCTGAATGGAAACAGAAGATGCCACTTGGTCGTCTACGCTCATGCCATCAAGATCCACAAACTCTAGACCTAATCTAGATGAAAGAAACTGTCCAAGAGCAGTCTCATTTACGATGCCATTTTCTAACAAAAACGGCACCAAAGCCTTCTGAGATCTCATCTGCTCGGCAAGCACCACTCTTAGCGTTGGTTCGTCTATAAGCCGCGCCAAGATAAGTCCCCTTGCTAACGGCGAAAGATCCCTACTGGGGGGAGTTGTCCTGGAACTTGATGCCGCCATTACTTCATCCACACATTACATATCGACGCGTTCAGAGGCCAACAAAAGTAAAATATACTCTTTACCGGCAACGAAGTCTGCTTCTCTATATTACAAAAGAGATCCTCTAGTCATTAGATCCTCTTGGTTTGACCACAACTTTTGTATCAGCTCGCGACGGGAGGTTCCACTCCCTGGTCCATAGCGCCATATAACTATACTCGACTCTTGTATTTTGACCCCGTTGGACAATTAGCTTGGAACTCATTGCGTAATAAGTTTCTTAGCTCCATGAACCAAGACTACTTCCAAAACCATTGTTACGGCAGCTTGAGAGACTCCTTTGACATAGCCATAGATAGCTCAGGTTGAGAAAGACTTTGGACGCCTGAGATACTTTAGGGCGACTCTTTCACTGATGATGGCTGGCATTAAACGAGCCGAGGAAAAGGCGATCACTGATACCACTGCTTGAGGACTCACAAGAAGATATAGACCTTCACACCTCGTCTGCATCTATGGGAATCTGGTCACACGAATCGGAGAGCCAAGGCCAAAGACTGCGACCGCCTAATTCCAACCTCAACTGCTAACGCTCTTACAGCATGGGATCCCCTCATCATGGTATATGTATGCACGGGAGACAGATCTCTTTTGTATGAGAGTGATTAAAGATATAAACAATATAAAAGAACTAAAGCCAAATAAAGCCATTCGCACTATCATGAAAACGTGGTAAAGAACCCATTCACTCCAACCTTCGGTGTAAATCCTCCCTTACTTGTAGGACGGGATGACTTAATCGAGGAATTTGCCGCTTCTCTCGACGATGGGCCTGGCGCATCTGGTAGAGCAACTATTTACACGGGCGCTCGTGGTACAGGTAAAACTGTTATGCTGAACAAGGTCCAAGAGGTGGCCAAAAAGAATGGCTGGCTCGTAATATCTGAAACAGCAACACCAGGTTTTGTCAACCGTCTAGCTATGATTCACCTGCCGTCAATTCTGACCGACCTAGTGGATCAGGGCAAGAAACGTATATCGGGCGTGACCCTTCCATTCGGAGCGGGTGGAGCTACATGGGATAATCCTACCGCCACTACTGTAGCGACAAATTTTCGTAGTCAATTGGAGTTAGTGACCGACATCCTGGTCGAATACGAAACAGGGGTACTGATAACGATTGATGAAATCCATTATCGACAGATAGAAGAGCTACGTGAATTTGGCGCAACTATCCAACATGCCTTTCGTGAAAGTCGAAATGTGGCATTTGCTGCTGCCGGACTGCCGTCAGCGGTTAGTCCAGTTCTAAACGACGACGTACTCACCTTTCTGCGGCGAGCTGAGCGCTACAACCTTGGCCGAGTCGGCCTTTCAGACGTCGAGGAAGCCATTCGGGAGCCAATTGAGAAAAACGGACGACAGATCGATGCTGCTGCGTGTACCAAGGCTGCACAGGCGACAGGTGGATATCCGTTTCTAATCCAACTCATCGGCCAATACATCTGGAGACAGCACCCGAAAGAAAAGACGATCACATCGTCTGATGTTGCCGAAGGCATAACTGCCGCACGCAGGCGGATGGGATCCCTCGTGTATGAACCAGCCTTAGCTGACATCTCAAGCGTTGACCGAACTTTTCTGGTAGCCATGTCGCAAGATGACGGTCCATCAAAGATGTCCGATATTTGTTCCCGACTTGGAGTCAGTGCCAACTACGGCGGACAATACCGTTTGAGACTGATTGAAGCGGGAATGATTGAAAGCACAGCCTATGGTGAAGTCGATTTCGTACAGCCGTTACTCAGGGAATACCTCGGAGATCGAGCTGTATCTTTAGGCGGTCAAGTAGTAGATAGCACCCAAGCCCAATAAAATCGCTAAATTTCGCATCTAGGTAAGCCAATAAGAAACATAGTGCCCCAAAATGCGCACTAACTAGTCATATATCGGGGTGGCTTGCGAAAGATGGGAGAGGTCCCGTCCGTGAGGGCGGGGAGGCTCGCCAATGAACTGGACTAGCTCGACATTACACAAACTCCAGAAAATAGTTGCTCTAGGTAATGTCGCCGAGTTGCAACCGAGACTCAAGTGCACTGGTCATAGCCTGTAGAGGGGGATCGAAACCGGTAAAGTGTTTAAATGCACGAGCTGCCTGATGTAGCAGCATGGGAAGACCACCGAGAACCTTGCACCCCTTTGCAGACGCAGTTTGCATAAATGCAGTAACAATGGGACTATAAACGATATCGCATATAAGCATTTCTTGTTGCAAGACCCATTCAGGCACAGGCAACGTTTGATCGTCGCCTTGACCGTTCATGCCAACCGGAGTCGCATTCACCAATAGATCGCAGTCCCTCAAGGACTCTAATGTTGCCATCTTACATCTATCACCGCCGATTAGTAGCGTCTGTTCTACCTTCTCTCGGTTCCGGCCAAACACCCGAACTTGACTCGCTCCTTCATTGGCAAGTGACCAAACGATAGATCGTGCAGCCCCACCAGTTCCAATCACACCCACCACTTTGTCAGATGGAGTAAAGTCCAGCTCCAGCTTCAATCCATCTATGAATCCAGCTCCATCGGTGCTAGTTCCACATAGTCTGCCCGTCACCGTGTCCCAATAGACGGTATTCACCGAGTTCAACGCCTTGGAGGACTCGCTCAGGGAGTCCAAGTACTGCCCTATCTTCGCCTTGTGAGGCATGGTAACGGAAAGACCACGGATTCCGAAAGCTCTAAATCCTTCAACAGCAGCACCAAGGGCATAAGCAGGGACTCTAAACGCCAGATATACATAGTCCAACGCTAGCTCTGAAAGTGCCGCGTTGTGAATTAGCGGCGAAAGTGAGTGAGACACTGGATCACCAATTACACCAAGTAACTTAGTCTTGGCACTAATTGAAACTTCATCGCTGCCACGGATCACCAACTACGACACTCCCCCAGCCTGAGAGATTGCTCGCTCCTGTTCCGCATACGTGTTGAAGAACGACTCTGAAGAGTGTCCTTTGAGTGCCACAAAGTACAACCAGCTTCCACTTTGGGGATGCATTACTGCTTGAATTGCCTGAATTGATGGTTCCGATATTGGTGACGGTGGTAATCCTTGAGATGCATACGTGTTATAGGGAGATGGACTGTGGAGATTTCCAATTGTCAATGCACCCGAATAGTTTCCTGTAGCATACCTCACAGTAGAGTCCATCTGGAGGTTCATTCCAGCCGCCAACCTGTTTAAGATTACTCTCGCCACCTTTGCCATATCAGGTACAGTTGTTGCTTCTTTTTGCACTATTGAAGCTGCAACGACAGTTTGATAGGAACTGAGTCCGTTGTAAGTTCCCCTGGGCGACAGACCGACTTGGGAGGCTACTTGGTCAAAGCGGTCTATAGCCGTTTGCAAAATCTGCCTGTCACTCTCCAAAGGTGAGACAAAGTAGGTGTCAGGGAAGACAAAACCTTCAACATTTGGGGCCGTAGGCGGGATGAAAGGAGAGTTGAGACTGCCCGTTGACGATGCCGCCTTTAAAAATGCCTTGGCATTATGATAAGGCATCTTCGCCACCTGGGAAGCAATCTCCGATAGATTCCACCCAGGAACTATTGTCAGGCGTACAGAAGATGGGCCACTTCTTATCTGAGCAAAGATCCTAGCATACGGCTCACGTTTTTTGAAGTAATATATGCCGGGTTGCAGTTCCGGATATCCATGCAGGCGTAGGTAGATTCGAAAGACTATCGGAGAAGAAATCACGCCCTGTCGGCTCAAAGTCACTGCAAGTGAATCGAGGTTATCACCGACAGGCACCAATACCACAACTTGAGAACCACCTACGGAGCCGTTCACATTCTGATAGAAATAAATTCCGCCATAAGCACAAACAACGAGCACCAAGATGACAAGAACGAGTACTACTTTGGTCACCATTGTATGACTCAAGTACAACTTCGATCGATTAGGAAAAGGCTTTTGTGCTTCAGGGATGCTCGATGATCCTTTGGTGTTTTGCGAACCATCCATGTCCAAAGAGGACTGGTCCCCCTGAAGTTCGTAATCTTTCTCCGTATTAGGATCGTTCAATTAAACCTCGACCTGCTAATCTTTGTCTATTTCCTGTCTCGCACAGCCATCTAGCCAGCTCTGCAAGATGACACAGGCTGCTTGAGCATCAGCAATGCTTCTCATTGACTTTGAGCTAAGCCCACTTTCTCTAAGCCTTCGTTCCGCCTCTTTGGACGAATATCTCTCATCCCACAACCGGACCTCAACACCAACAAGCTTGGAAAGAACCTTGACTTCAGAACTAACTCTTGCGGTTTGTTTTGAGAATCTACCGGACAAGGAGATAGGTAATCCAACAACCACGATCTCTGGCTCATACTCATGAATCACTTTAGCAAGTCTTTTCATATCTTGGTGCAAGTCACCGCTACGGATCAACACCTCTACGGGAACCGCAACGGTTCTCTCCGAATTAGAGACAGCTACTCCGACTCGTCTGTCCCCCAGGTCGATCCCAATAGCCCGCATGTGAGTCTTCGTCTTCACCGGCTGCCACTTAAATCATCCTTCACTAGCTGTAACGCCTCGTCTAGATGAGAGATCTCTTTTCCACCACTGAGCGCCAAAGACGTCTGCCTTCCAACACCGCCTCCCACAAGCGACGCCGCTCTTTGGATCACTTCCGAAGCTTTCTTTGGGAATCCATCTGACACGGAACAAACCAGTCCCACTTTAGAACTGTAAACTCCTCCCAGAACAACTACCTCTACCGTAGAGAATTGAGATCGTACAATGAGCGCAAGATCCTTCAACTCCTCCGAAGAGAGATCATCCACTCGTGCAACCAGGTAGTTTCCGTTGGCTCTTCCACCTAGTTCCTGCGATATCGACCTTAGACTTTGGGTTTTAACCTTTTTAATCTGCTCTATCAGCTCTTTCTCTTTAGCCCGCAGAGAGGTAACCCTCGTCACAAGTTCACCGCGACTAGCTCTTAGCAAGCCTTCCAGGTCTCCCAAGATATCTTCCATCTCGTTAATGTACTGAAGCGCTGCCTCTCCGGTTACTGCCTCTATTCGGCGTGTGTTTGATCCAATAGAAGTCTCTGAAACGACCTTGAGGAGTCCAATGCTCCCAAGAGTGGAGACATGCGTGCCTCCACAAAGTTCGACGGAGTGCTCCCCGGCCCTCACCACACGAACCACGTCTTGGTATCTGTCACCAAAAAAAGCAATAGCACCATTTGAGATAGCCTCATCTTTATCCATCTCGTCCGTTGTCACTTTTGCATCAGAGAGTATCTCCCAATTGATCAGCTTCTCCACTTGACGAAGTTCATCTTTGGAAAGTGGTCCCCAGTGTGTAAAGTCGAATCTCAATCGACCTGGCTCGACCAACGATCCTTGTTGTTTTACATGTTCGCCAAGTACCTTACGAAGTGCGCTGTGAAGCAGATGGGTTCCAGTATGGTTGCGCCTCGTACTTGCACGAGCTACTGAATCCACCTCACACTTCGCTAGAGCTCCTATGACGCCCTTTCCTTTTTTCACCCGAACCACGTGTCGGATCATTTGATTAACTGCATAGTTTGTATCAACTACTTCAAATACGGCCTCATCTGTACTTATAGTTCCTTTGTCACCCACCTGGCCGCCACCTTCAGGATAAAATGGAGTCCTGTCGAGATAAAGTTCAAAGGCTCCTTCAATCTCTTCAGATGGGAATAAAGACAGGAGTCTTCCTTCGTCAACCGTTCTCTCATAACCGGTAAAAAGAGTCGGGCCATGGATCTCTAGAAGTTCAAAAACCCTTTCATCTTTTCTTTCTGGGCCTTTCCCTCCCAGGCCTGCTTCTCTCGATTGGCGTCGTTGTCTTTGCATCTCCTCTTGGAAACCTGCTGTATCCACAGCGATGCCTCTATCTTCTGCCATCTCTACCGTCAATTCAATTGGAAATCCGTAGGTATCGTGAAGGCGAAATGCGGCCAATCCACTTATGAAGGAGCTGTCTCTAACCTCTCTCTCAAATAGGTCAACACCGACCATAATCCTGTTGCGAAAGGCGTCTTCCTCTCTTTCAATCACCTCTTTAATGTATGAAACACGTTCTTTTAGTTCGCTATAGTATTCACCCATTGTGGAGACAACTGAGTCCACAAGTCGCCCCGTGACTGTGTCGTCTTTGGCGCCTAGCATATAGGCCCTAAGCACCGCTCTACGAATAATTCGCCGCAGCACGTAGCCACGCCCCTCATTTGAAGGAAAAACTCCCTCTGAAACTAAAAAGGTCATAGTACGAGCATGATCAGCAATAATTCGCAGAGATACGTCCTTTTTTGGATCTATGCCATAGTTGGTATTGGTGACAGACTCGGCCGTTCGTACCATAGGGGCCATTAGGTCTGTTTCGTATACTGATCCTTTACCCTGCAAGATAGGAACGATTCTTTCAAGGCCCGCCCCCGTGTCGATGCTTGGTTTTGGAAGCGGACTTAACACACCAGAGGCGTCTCGGACAAACTGCATAAAAACTAAGTTCCAGATCTCCAAGAATCTCTCGTCAGAGCCAAAGGCTGGACCGCCTTCTGCTCCATATTCCGGCCCTTTGTCGAAATAAATCTCCGAGCATGGACCACAGGGACCGACTTCAGCCATCTGCCACCAGTTGTCCTCGTCGAGACGTTGAATGCGTTTAGAAGGTATGCCAACTTGATGTTCCCAGATCTGAGCAGCTTCATCGTCGCTCACATGGACAGTGATCCAAAGCCTTTGTGGGTCCAGCTTTAAGACATCAGTAACAAATCCCCACGCCAGGGGTATCGCTAACTCTTTAAAGTAATCTCCAAAAGAGAAGTTGCCCAACATCTCGAAGAAGGTCAAATGTCTGAGGGTCTTTCCAACTTGATCAAGATCATTGTGCTTACCGCCAGCACGGACACACTTTTGAATAGACGTGGCGCGCTTATAAGGAGCTATCTCTTCTCCTAAAAAGTATCTCTTGAACGGCACCATGCCAGCGACTGTGAAAAGGATAGTATCGTCGTGTGGTATGAGAGAAGCTGACGGTACCGCTACGTGTCCCCTTTCAACGAAATACCTCGTAAACTCCCTACGAAGATCATTTGAGTCCATTAACGAACCAACCTTCTTCCTCTTGTCTCTCTTGTTTCGACTGCCTCAAGGTACTTGCTCCGAGAAGTGGCACCGGAGTTGTCTTCTCCAGACACCTTCGGGAAATTCACCTGTGTCATGAACTTTGTAATTTTATCTTCGCCGCGTCCATTGACGTAAGTGAGAGAACGCAAGTTTTCCTGCTGAACAACGTGCAGTCCCTCTCTCAACGACGATATAAGATCCTCCGAGACCTTGGAGACTTCCTTAGAAACGTTATGAAATACGGAGTCCGGGGAGATCGCCTTAATTTTTCGTCGGATTGCTTTTTCGATCTTGATCGTAGCTATCGAACCGATCGTTACGCCCAGACCCAACCATCCAAGACGCGAGGCCAACTACCTTCTCCTTCTCTTCAAACCAAACAAAGTTCGAGCTCTATGTACACCTAGCTTCAGCGCCCTAAAGCGCACGATAGGTGCAGCAATGGCACCTATAGCAACCCTAGATGCTTCATTCAAAGCACCAGCCCTAAGTTCTGACATCTCCAAGAGATCTTCGACTCTTGACACGTCTCGTTTAGTCCCGACCAACAAGCTAGTAGCCTCTTTGACTAAATCCAAGGTTTCGACCTGCAAAGAACGGATAAGCATCTCAGATGTCTTCAAAGTTGCCTTTGATTCTCTCAGAACAAGAAGGGCTAAACTCAAGATCACTACAGATCCCACCAAAAATAAAGCAGTTAAAACAGTGGACATCTACTCCGTCTCCAAAATCTCGCGTCTAAGTTACTCCAGATCGTAAACGATCTTAGAAAAATTGTCTGCAAGAAGAGTTACGCCATCTGATTCAGAGGTTCGTCGCTTTTGACTCATCATCCTCAGCGCTTGACATCGAGGCAACACCACCATTTGGCAGAACCCTATAAGCGTTATATACACCATCCAACTGTCTAAGCGAAGCCAGAATTGACTCAAGATGTGAAGGATCCGCAAGCTCGAACTCAAATCGCATCGTCGAAACTCTGTCATGTCCGGCCTGTGAGGATGAGTTCAAGATGTTGATATGGTGCTCAGACAGCACCCTAGCAACGTCCGCAAGCAATCGAGATCGATCCAAAGAACGAACTTCAATTGTGGTGGAAAATATGCCATGAGACTCGAGATCCCACTCCACCTCTATCATTCGCTCTGCTTCTGAACTGAACAAAGCCATAGCATTAGAACAGTCCGATCTGTGTATCGAAACTCCCTTACCGCGGGTTACAAAGCCAATGATCTCATCCCCTGGCATCGGCGAACAACACTTGGACAACTTGACCATGACATCGTCCAGACCCTCTACATATATGCCTGGTCCGCCTCTTTTCCTTCTTCTGCGCCCCGGAGCCACTATAGGTATAGAGGTCTCATCTTCCACTTGGTAGACGTCTCGTAGAAGCTTCGCCACCACGCTTCTGGCACTTACGTGATTCTCACCTACTGCCGCGAGCAGGGTCTCTATGGAGTCGAATCCCATCAGTTGGCTCAACTGATTCAACCCAACTTGCGAAGTATGCTTTTGGACGGGTATGCCCTCTTTGCGAAGAGCCTTCACTAACTCTTCGCGTCCCACCTCAACTGACTCATCCCGGCGTTCCTTGGAAAACCACTGTCTAATCTTGTTACGAGCACGTGGAGTAACGACCACCTTGAGCCAGTCACGTGACGGACCAGCGCTTTGAACCTTAGAGGTAAAGATCTCAACAGTATCACCTGAGTTCAACTTGGAATCCAAAGGAACAAGGCGCTGATTCACCTTGGCGCCAATGCATCTGTGTCCAACTTCCGTATGGACCGCATATGCAAAATCAATTGGAGTAGCGTTGTGAGGAAGTGTGATGACCCTACCTTTAGGGGTAAATACATAGACTTCATCAACCTCGAGGTCGAGCTTGAGGTTTTCCAAGAACTCATGAGGATCAGTGGTATCTTTCTGCCAATCTACGATCCGTTGTAACCAGACAAGCTCTTCTTTGGTAGACCCTTCTTTGTATCCCCAGTGTGCCGCCACTCCATATTCAGCACGTCTATGCATCTCCTCCGTGCGTAACTGAACCTCTAAAGGATTCCCGCTAGGCAAGACGACTGTCGTGTGTAAGGATTGGTAAAGGTTGAACTTGGGTGCATTTACGTAGTCTTTGAACCGCCCTGGCACAGGTGACCAGATGGAGTGGACGACACCAAGCGCAGCCCAGCAGTCCTTTTCAGTCTCTGTGATAATCCGCATGCCTACTATGTCATAGATAGAGTCGAAGTCTTTAGCCTTTACAACCATCTTTTCATAGATACTCCACAGATGCTTAGGGCGTCCGGTAACCTCAGCCTCTATCCCCACCTCTTTCAACTTCGCTTCGGCTACCTCTTGAACCGAGTGAAGGTACTCCTCCCGTTCGGGAGATCTCGTTGTCACCAGATGTTCTATCTCTGCGAAGCGTCTAGGATGCAAGGTCGCAAACGCCAGGTCTTCCAGTTGCCACTTAATCTCCGCTATACCAAGTCTGTGAGCCAAAGGGGCATAGATATCCATCGTCTCTTGCGCTGTACGCCGCTGTTTCCAGTCCGGAAGCGCTCCAATAGTCCTCATATTGTGAAGCCGGTCCGCCAACTTTATAACCAGGACTCTAGGATCCCTCGCCATCGCCAAGAGCATCTTGCGCATGGTAGCCGCCTGTTGTGCCTCTTTGGACTCGAAGCTCAAGCGATCGAGCTTCGTCACCCCGTCCACGATTTGAGCTACAAACGCTCCAAAGGACTCCTCAACTTTTCCAAGATCGAGGTCTGTATCTTCAACTGCATCATGTAACAGTGCCGCCGCGATAGTAACTTCATCGGCACCCAACGTCGCTACTATCTCAGCCACCGAAAGCGGATGGTAGAAGTAGGGTTCGCCGGATTTTCGATACTGATTTCTGTGGGCTACCTTAGCGATTTCGAAAGCCCCCAAGATGACTTGGGGTTCACCGCTATAGTTTTCATGACAACGCAAGAACGTTTCTACCAGTCGTTCTGGTGAAAACAGCCCTAATTTTGCATCATGAACATCAGTCATCTTATGTATATAAAGTTACCTCGAATTGAGAACTACCCTGCCGAAGAACTCAGGCTCTTTACATGTTATTAAAGAAGGCCTAACGTTTCGTCCGGCGCTTGGTCTTTGGGCCTGAAGCTTTACGACGTTGAGTTCGTGAACTCTGTTCGTTCGAAGTACCTGCAGTAGCCAGTAACGCACCTTGTGCCACGGCTCTGGGAGAGTAGTGTTGTCTAGTTGTACCCAGGCGCTTCTTTAGGTTCTGGTATCGAGGCTCTCGTCCTTTCAGGAAAGCGAGCACTGGGGAAGCAATAGCGATCGACGAGTAAGCTCCCGTGGTCAGTCCGACAAACAGTGCCAGGCCGAAGTCCTGCAAAGTCGTCGCTCCAAGGATATAAGCACCTACGACAAGAATGGAGAACACAGGAATTATGGCCACCAGCGACGTATTCAACGAACGCATCAACACTTGATTCAACGACAGATCAACAGAGTCTTCATAGGTAAGGCGGCCCGGATTCACGAGAGACTTTACGTTCTCTTGAATTCGATCAAAGACGACGATCGTATCGTAAAGAGAATAACCCAAGATCGTCAGCACCGCTATGACTGTAGCGGGCGTAATTTGGAAGTTCGAGATTGAATAGATACCGATCGTTACCAAGAGATCATGTATCACAGCCACCAAAGCCGCAACGGCCATCTTCCATTCGAAACGAAGAGATATATAGACCACTATCCCCAGAAAGAAAAAGCCCAGAGCTTCCAGAGCTTTGGAGGTAACGTTGCCACCCCAAGTTGGACCTACGTTGGTCAAACTCACCGAGGAGTAACTGACTCCTCCTGCTTTGGCAAGATCTATTGAGAGTTGTCTCTCTTTGGCTGTCTGCGCCAAAGGAGGCAGCTTTGACAAGTCAGCCTCCGCAACCAAAGACCTGTTGGACCCCGTACCCAAGGTATACACCGTGGCCTGCGTTATTCCATCTGCTTTGAGCACAGATTGAGCCTTTGAAACGCTCAACGCACTTGAAGGAATCTGCCAGGATGTTCCTCCTTTGAAATCTATTCCAAAGTTCAAGCCGCGAATCCCCATAGAGATTGCTCCCAATAAAATAATTGTTATCGATAGAGCGTAAAAGAACTTACGTCTACCTAGAAACCCAATCGTCGTTTCACCCTCATAAAGAGCGTTCCAACGAGACCGTTTTCTCGCCGTCTTTTGGGTTGGTAGTTCAATAGATGTTTCCACGGTCGAGATCGAATCTTCAGACCCTTCACCAACGGTCGTCACGAAATCACCCGAGCGTCCAGCGGGGCTGTGCCACCATAGATATACGACATAACACTGCGCTTGTTGAATTCAATCGACATAGAATCAAACTCCACTTGGTTTTAATACGCCACTATTGGTCGTGGGAAGGGAAGGTTTTCCAGAGGCTCTAGTACTTACCCCGAAGAACCTTGGATTTCCAGCTATCTTGGACTGTCCCATAATGATTACCAAAGGCCTGGTAAAGAACCATGCAGAAACTACATCCAACAAGGTCGAGATTCCCAAAAAGAATGCAAAACCCCTTACGGGACCGATGCTCAGAAGATACAGCAATGTAGCTCCGATCAAAGATACAAGATCTGCGGCAACGATGGTACGAAAAGCCTTTGCAAAACTTCTATCCACCGACGACCTAAGGGACTTACCACCTCTCAACTCGTCTTTCAGTCGTTCAAAAAAGACCACGTAGGAGTCAACGGTTACGCCAATGGACACAATCAATCCAGTAACTCCCGAGAGATCTAAAGTCAACTGAGAAGTGTGTCCCAACAACGACACAATAGCCCATAGCATCGCAGCAGTCGTAGATAGTCCCAAAAGGACGACCACTCCTAAAGCTCTATAGTAAAAGACGGTATAAAGCAGGACCAACAAAAGACCGCCCACACCCGCAAATACGCCCGCTTTGAGGGAAGCCTTACCTAGAGTCGGTGAGATGGTCTGAACGGTTAGCTGCTGAAGTTGCACAGGTAATGCACCGTACTTCAGCACCAGAGCAAGGTTCTGGGCTTGGGTTTGACCACCCGGACCTGTAATCTGGCCCTGGCCATTGAAACTTTTGGTAGTTATGACCGGTGCAGAGATGACCTTGGTGTCCAAGACGATAGCTAGTTGCTTGTCGAAGTATGTGGTGGCTATCTGGTTGAACAACGGAGTAGCCTTTGGCGTAAGAGTAAAGTTGACCACCCACTGCTGCTGTTGGTTGAGCCCTGCTGTGGCGCTGGATAGAGCGGTTCCATTGGCCAATGTGGGCCCGAGCATATAGCGAGTTACTCTAGACCCAGAGACCTCCGACAAAACCGCTTCTTTTGAAGAGTTCAACTGCGAAAACGTCGTATTGGGCAGATACTGCGCCAGTGCATCTTGTTGAGCCGAGGTCGGACAAAATGGAACTAGCGGTCGAGTCTTGATAGCTTGAGCAAGTTTCCCCGTAGGTTTCTTGTACGGAGGCAATGAGCACAGCACGGGTCGAAACTCCAGTTGGGCAGTTTGTCCAATCAGCGACAAGGCTTGATTAGGATGTTTAATCCCAGGAAGCTGCACAACAATGTCTTTACCTTGTTGAGCAATGTTCGGCTGAGCTACGCCCAGTCCGTCTACACGGTTACGTATGATAGCTATAGTTTGAGTCAACGTAGACTGAGAGACGTTCCTGGTTGGTTTATAGACTACCGACGCTCCTCCTTGAAGATCAAGACCTAGTATCGGCTTATAGTTGAGCGCCAACACAGCAATGAAGGCGCCGATGGAAACCACTATCGATAAAACAACTGAAACTACGTGAGGACCTTTTCTCATACTCTCTCAAAAACACCGTTCCAACTCATAGAGTTACCCTATACCAACCTTTCACCATGTGTTCACGTTCTGTATGGGGATTACTTAACATCACTTTCATCGTTACCGCCGGCGTGATCCGCCTCTTCATCTTGGGGAAGTTCTTCACCTAATTGAAGTTCTTCACCTGACTGAGGTTCTTCACCTAATTGAAGTTCTTCACCTGACTGAGGTTCTTCACCTGATTGAGGTTCGTCACTTTCGTCAGTCTCCCCTATTCCTTTTCTTGCCTCAATCTCGTCAAACTTTGCCTCTGCTTCCTCCATGGCATCGACAATGACACCATCTAGATGAGTAAGTGCCCTCCGATCAAAGATCACTTCCACCTCTGGAGCTATCTCTACATATATCCTCTGATCGTATACCTTGGTGACTACACCGAAGATCCCCCCGTTTGAGACGACATCATCTCCTGGTTGCAAGCCTGCTTTCCTGCCTGTTTTGGCGTCTTTCATCCGTGGTCTCAAAAATAGCACGTAAAGGATTACCAAGACGAATAGAACAAAAATCAATTGACCCATAGAAGTCCTTCCAACGCGACTAGGTTATTGTAGTTTCAAGGACCGGATCTCAGGTCACTTGGCTCTTAGCTATAGTAAGTTTCCACAAAGCTCTTTACCTCAGAGAAGCTACCTTCTTTGATCGAAGTGCGACACCAGGTTATTAACGTCTGCATAAAAGTCAGGTTGTGTCGTGTGAGCATGACACCCAAAGTCTCCGGATCAACCTTATAAAGGTGATTTAAAAGAGCTAGTGGATATCCCTCACACGTTTGGCAAGAACAACTTGCATCCAAAGGGTCACCTGAAGAGATGTAGCGTGCCTGCTTTACCGATACTTTCCCAGACGAAGTCCATGCCATGCCGTGGCGGGCAACACGCGAAGGGGCCACACAGTCGAACATATCGATCCCCAACGCTATGGAATGTACAACTGAGTATGGATCGCCAACGCCCATAAGATACCTTGGTGTCTCCTTGGGGAGCATCTCCGTACATCGCCCGACGGTATCTAACGTTAAAGAACGTTCCTCTCCTACAGCAAGTCCTCCTATTGCATATCCGTCGAATGAAAGTTCACACGTCTGCACAAGTGATCTCTCCCTCAACTTTGGATCCGTTCCTCCCTGCACGATTCCGAACAGAGACTGGTCTGACCTAGTCTTTGCCGCCTTGGATCTCTTCGCCCAGGCTAGTGTCAGTTCAAGGTTGCGCTCGAGCTCGAAACGACCTGCGGGCAGCATCGTACACACGTCTAAGACCATAGCTATATCAGAACCCAGCAGCTCTTGAGTTGCCAAAGACTCCTCTGGCGTAAGGCGCAACTTGGTGCCATCGTAAATAGAGACGAACGATACACCGTCCTCATCAAAAGAAGCCCCCAAAGACATCACTTGAAATCCGCCCGAGTCTGTCAAAATTGCCTGGTCCCACCCACTAAAGCGATGAAGACCTCCCACCGAGGCAACAGTAGCAGCTCCCGGCTTGAGCATCATATGGTAGGTATTTGCAAGAATTATCTCAAAACCAATCTCTGCAACGAGGTCATAGGGAAACAGTCGCACCGCTCCTCTGGTTCCCACTGGCATGAACACAGGCGTCTCGAAACTATGGCGTTCGCCATGGAATCTGCCCGCCCTGGCGGAACCACTTTCGAGATAGACTTCAAAGTTACCACTCAATAGAGCCGTTCCTCTCAATCAACATCGCGTCACCAAAAGACAAAAACCGGAAGTCGGAGTCCAAAGCATAGTCGTAAAGCTCGCGCCACTTTGGGCCATAGAAACTAGCAATTAACACCAAGAGAGATGACTTTGGAGTGTGAAAGTTTGTCATCAGCACATCTACGACTTTGAACTCATATCCTGGAGTTATATACAGATCAGTCCGTCCCTCCAGCTGCGACGTCGTCGCAACTGCTTCCAAAGTTCTCACCACCGTAGTTCCGATAGCCACCACTCTTTTCGCATCTTTGATCTTCTCCCAAGTTTCAACGGAGACCTTGTAACGCTCAGAATGCATTTTGTGCTCGTCAATGCGGGGCGAAGCTATTGGTTTGAATGTATCGACACCCACCATCAGCTCTACAGCTACAACCTCAATTGACCTCGAACGAAAGCCTCTGAATACCTCTTCATCTAGGTGAAGTCCTGCTGTAGGTGCGGCAGCGGAACCATAGTTGTGAGCGTATATCGTTTGATATCTAGATGGATCAGTGATCGATCTTTTTATATAGGGCGGTAACGGGACTTCACCAAAGTCAGAGATGACCGACTCGTCACTGAGTTCCACCAATGGAAGCTCGCCATCGGCACAGTCTTTAGCACTCCTTGCAATTCGCAAGATCGCCGTCGAACCATGAAATAGCCACTCTCCAGTCGCAATTCTTCGACTCGGCCGAATAAGTGCACTGTAAACTCCTCCTGAGATCTGCTCAAGAAGAAGGACTTCCGCGTTGCCGCCAGAAGTTCTTCTGAGCTTGAGACGCGCAGAAAACACCTTAGAGTCGTTGACAACCACTAGATCACCAGGTTCAAGCAGCTCTGGGAGATCCGAGACTCTGCACCTTTTTAGCTGACCATCTAATGCTACGAGTAGTTTCGAACTTGAACGAACCTCAAGCGGTTCTTGGGCTATTTTCTCTTCGGGAAGACAGTAGTCATAACTTGACAGGTCCTGATAGTCGTGTACATTCATTCTTACAAAGACTCTAACCGAAAACCTCTCTCGCTCCCTGCCATTTGGTCATGTTCTAAAACGCGAAACACTCTCAGTTCTCGATCGTCAGGAGGCACGGATCTCAGCGCGTCCTGGGAAAGCTAAGGTTTCTACCCTGCGTGTCTCCGAGATCCATCTCCGGCCATCTCTCGGTAACGGCCTTAACTCTCGTAAAAAAGTGAACTCCGTCAGTGCCATACATATGAGCGCCACCAAACAAAGAGGCTTTGTTGCCCCCGAAGGAGTAATAAGCAACAGGGACGGGGATAGGT
>JAJYGA010000023.1 GCA_021785255.1 Actinomycetes bacterium | reverse complement strand
ATCTCCAGGAATATTGCGCCCTCGTTCTATGGAACCTGAAAACTTAACTGTCTATGTCGAGTACTAACCCTGGGGGGGAAGAAGACCGTCGGCAAGCTTTTCTGCCATGGCCCAACCAAACACCACAAGCGAGTCACAGTTGTGACAGTCTACGTTCTCAAAAAACTGACCGTATCCTGAAGGGTCGCGACCCTTTAAATCGCCATATACCAAGTATCCTACCGTTAACGCGTCTCCACTTATGATAAAGCTCTTGTCGTCTAATTGAGACTCCGCACCGTATCGCTTTGCTAGTCGCCGAGCCCAGGCTCGCTCTTCTCCGGTTGGCTTGTGTCCCGGTCTAGGAACGATATCTTCGAGACCGGAGTACACATCATAACCGTCTGGAGAAACCATGCGGACTCCCACGAGCACATCTTCGTCAGGAAAAGCCAACAACGCCTTACGGTACTGTTCAGCTAAGAGTTCAAACAGGTAGTCCTTCTCAAAGGCACCTTCCTTCGTCACTGATAAACCGATCAGGATACAAGGAGTACCGCCTATTCTTTCCAGTGTATAAAATACAAACCCACACAACTCACCGTCTTGGCGAATGAATGAACAAAGCACCCAGTCTTCACGTAGTTTTGAAAGAAAACCTATATCAAAACCAGCTCCCCTAGACAAGGCGAGCTCCGCGAACTCAGCAAGTTCAGCATCCCCGACAGTGATTGCGTCGCCGGTCGTTACGTCAATAGCCATGTTTGAGCTACTCCTATTTTCCGTGAACGTTACTACTATGCTACCACCAATAGCACCGCTGTGCGGTAGCTAGAGTCCTGTATCTCAGCTAACGCTCTTTAAACAAAAACACTTCCTCCAAATAGTTCTCTTAGCGCGCCCACAAAATTTGCCGAACCGTCAACCCAAAATGACTCCTGCAACAGGAAGGCCCTGCCTTCGATATACAGTTCCAGCGGTATCTTGCCTCTATGCTCAAGCACTAGAGACTTGAGTCGCAACAGAGAGTCAATTGACGCCTGTGACCTCGACAATACCACCTTTTGCACACTCGGTGACGTCTGTTGAGTTAACTCCAAAATACGAATCTCGATCGCTATTAGTTTTGGTTGGTCTTCTCGTAGGTCTAGCTTTCCTTTCACCAAATAGGCGGTATCTTCCTCCAAGATCTGATTATACTCAGCCATGGTTTTGGGGAAAACAAATACCTCTATCTGAGACTCCAGATCCTCAAGAACAAAGTTAGCCATTAGTTCGCCACGTTTGGTGTATCGTCGCACCAGCGTCGTCGCGATGCCAGCCACGGTAACTATCTCCTCCTTGACCTTGGTTTCGCTCTGTTCCTTCAAGGAAGCGATCGTAGTAGAGCCGCTTCTTTTTAGAACTTCCTCATATCCCTTCAAGGGGTGATTGGATACGTACAGACCTAACATCTCTTTTTCAAAACCAAGGAGTTCTTTCTGGCCCCACTCCTCATCTGGAATCACAAGCTCAAGGGAAGGCACCGCGTTTTCGTCTTCATCGATAGGATCAAAAAGAGAAAACACACCCTTTGCTACCTGCTTCTTTGTCTCTAAAGCCTTGGACAGCGCGTATTCGTGGACGTTGAGCAACCCTTTACGGGTACTGCCCAAAGAGTCAAACGCCCCGGACTTTATAAGAGACTCAATTGCCCGTTTGTTAAGCACCGCTGCGTCTGACCGCATGACAAAATCACCAAAAGACAGATAGGGTCCGTTGGTCTCACGCTCTTTGACAATCAGCGAAACCAGTGCCTCTCCGACATTTCGCACAGCAGCTAGACCAAAGGATATAGCCAGATCTCCATTTTGGGACTTGATCACAGTAAAGTCAGCCATTGACGCGTTTATATTGGGGACGTGAACCTCTACGCCTTGGGCAGCAGCCTCATTTAGATATACAGCCGTCTTGTCTTTGTCGTCTTTGACAGATGTCAATAGGGCCGCCAGATACTGAACCGTATAGTTTGCTTTGAGCCAAGCGGTCTGATAAGTTACAAGGCCATAGCCGTAAGAGTGACTTTTATTAAATGCATAGTCGGCAAACGGTTCAATGATGTCAAATAGCTTGGTTCCGAGCTCTTCACCGTAGCCTGTACTTTTGCATCCAGCAACAAACTTCTCACGCTCTGCAGCAATCAAAGACCGTATCTTCTTGCCACAAGCTTTTCTCAAGTTATCGGCTTCTTCCAATGTGTAACCCGCAAAGCGTTGAGCCACACGCATAACGGACTCCTGGTAGATCATTAGACCATACGTATCACTTAGGATCGGTGTCAGGTCTGGATGAAGATACTCGATCTTCTTGCGCCCGTTTTTTCGATCGGCGTAGTCGTTGTGCATATTTGCAGCCATAGGACCTGGTCGATAAAGTGCAATTAGCGCAGCAACGTCTCTAAACTCCGTTGGAGCTAAAGATCGAACCAAGGTGCGCATCGGACCACCTTCTAGCTGAAAAACTCCTATCGTATCTGCTTGTTGTAACATCCGGAAGGTTTTGGGATCATCAAGTGCTATGGCATCAAGATTGGGGCGGTCTCCCGTAGAGGATTCAATCACATCTAGCGCTCGCTCGATGACTGAAAGGGTGCGAAGACCCAAAAAGTCCATTTTAAGGAGACCTAACTCTTCTACGCCATGCATTTCGTACTGCGTAACAATTGGAGCCAGGTCAGGGTCAACGCCAGGATCTGGCTTCCTTTGAATCGGTAGATACTCGGTAAGAGGTTCATTGGTAATCACCACTGCTGCGGCATGGATTCCGTCTTGCCGGCGCAGTCCCTCCAGCCCTTTGGCCACTTCGACGACTCTAGCCACCTCAGCGTCGGTAGCTACCATCTCTCTTAGGTCAGTGGCCATGTTATAGCCGTCTTCATAACCTTCTTGCAGCTCTAAACAGGCTGCAATAGGAGTATCTCGGCCCAAGATCAGAGGCGGCATAGCCTTTGCGATCTTGTCACCGACACTGTAAGGAAGCGCAAGTACTCTTGCCGCATCCCTTACAGCTGCGCGAGCCTTAATAGTAGAAAATGTGACGATCTGAGCAACGTGATCTTGTCCATATCGTTCCGATGCATAGCGAATCATTTCGGAGCGATAACGCTCATCAAAGTCCATGTCAATATCCGGCATCTGTTTACGACCTGGATTCAGGAATCTTTCAAAAAGCAGATCATACTTTATTGGATCGAGATCTACGATCTCCAAACAGTACGCAACACAGCATCCAGCTGCCGAACCGCGCCCGGGACCCACTCTTATTCCATGAGCCTTGGCGTAGGAGATCAAGTCGCCTACGACGAGGAAGTACGCAGAGAATCCCATGTCGTCTATTACAGACAGCTCATAGTCGATCCTCTCTCTTACCTCTTGGGGAACAGGTGTGCCATAGCGCTTTTGTGCACCCTCCATGGTCAGGTATCGAAGATACTTGCTTGAAGATTCTTCATAGCTATCTGATAGAAACTGGATCGGAACCTCGAACTCAGGAAGTTTTGGATGTCCAAACTCGATCTCGACGTTGCATCGCTCAGCTATCGCCAAGGTGTTGTCACACGCCTCCGGCACCTCTCGAAACAACTCCCGCATCTCCACTGCGGACTTTAGATAGTGCTCTTCTCCTTCGAACCGGAAGCGTTTCTCATCCGAGAGTCGTGCTCCGGTCTGTACACACAACAAGGCATCGTGGACTACCGCGTCTTCACGGTGGGTATAGTGCGAGTCGTTTGTGGCGACGAGCGGTGCGCCCAGAGATCGGGCTATCTCCATTAGCTGAGGATTGGTTTTCTTTTGCTCTTTTATGCCATGATCTTGGAGCTCCACATAAAGGTTGTCTCGACCAAAGATGTCCTGAAGACGTCCGGCGATCTTTCGCGCACCCTCAATATCGTCTCTTAGCAAAGATTGAAGCACCAGACCACCCAGACATCCCGTGGTAGCTATGAGCCCTTCGTGATATCGCTCCAAAAGCTCCCAGTCGATCCTTGGCTTGTAGTAGTAGCCCTCTAAGTAAGCCAACGACGCCAATTGAATAAGGTTGCTGTAACCCTTCGAAGTTTCGGCCAATAGGATTAGGTGGTAGTAGAGTTTCTCGCCACTTTCGCCCTCTCCCCCTCCATCGTCAATCCGACCCCTTCGTGTTGGGCGTTCACTTCTGTGTTCGCCTGCCATATAGGCCTCGATTCCGATAATGGGATTCACACCAACAGAGCGAGCAGATTTATAAAAGTCCAGTACTCCATACATATTGCCGTGGTCAGTAATGGCTACAGCTGGCTGTCCATCTTGACTTACCGCTTTCATCAAATCTTTTACTCGTGCCGCTCCATCCAACATGGAGTATTCGGTATGAGTATGAAGATGAACGAACGAACTGCTCCCCATATAATCGCTCCGTCGCAAATAAAACTCTTGCCTCCACACTAAGGTATCGAAGGTTTATCCACATGAACAAATAGAGGCAAATCCATATTGCCTCTTTGGCAAACGGATCTCAAAAAGTCATTTTCAATGAGTCATTTCCTTTCCAATGCTTCTGCTTTGCGATAGCATCTGTAATAGTTTGCATAAGCAAGACATAATGGAGGGGAAATGAAAACTCAAGCGGCTGTGCTGTGGGAGACCGGGACGCAATGGAACATAGAAGACGTCGAGCTAGATGATCCGAAAGCTAACGAGGTCAGAGTCAAACTCGCCTCTTCGGGGCTATGTCACTCCGACGAACATCTACTGACAGGGGATCTTCCATCTCCGCTTCCTGTCGTCGGTGGACACGAAGGTGCCGGTATAGTTGAGGCAGTTGGAAGCGCTGTCAAAGGTATCAAAGAAGGCGACCACGTAGTTCTAGGATTCATTCCCTCTTGTGGGAAGTGCGAAGCCTGCTCTTCGGGCTATCAAAACCTATGTGAGATGGGAGCCTACATTCTTTCAGGTGAGGAGCTTGCCGGTGGGCAGCGAGTGCACGCTAAAGGTGCTGACATCGGCACTATGTGTTGTCTAGGGACCTTCTCTCCCTACGTGATCGCACATGAAGACTCCGTCATAAAGATCGACGATGACATTCCGCTAGACAAGGCCTCCTTGGTAGGCTGCGGAGTTACTACCGGTGTCGGTTCAGCCATCTACGCTGGTGGCGTACGCTCTGGAGACACCGTAGTAGTCATTGGATGTGGAGGAATCGGCTCGAACGCGATTCAAGGAGCAAGAATTGCTGGGGCTTCCCAGATCATCGCCGTAGATCCCGTACAGTTCAAGCTTGACCAAGCCAAGATCTTTGGCGCAACTCACTTTGCTTCAAGCATAGAAGAGGTCCAAGCAATGATAGGTGACCTCACTAGGGGAAGTATGGCGAACGTGGCGATAATCACCACTGGAGTAGGCACTGGCGACCTTATAGCACCGACCATGGGACTCGTAGGAAAAAACGGAACCGTAGTTATTACTGCCATTGCACCTTGGACGCAAAATGAGGTCTCCTTGTCCCTACTTGACATGACTTTGTACCAAAAGCAGCTAAAAGGTTCGATCTTTGGGTCTGCAAACCCTCGAGCAGATATTCCAAAACTTCTCTCATGGTACAAGGCAGGCACGTTGAAACTAGACGAGTTAGTAACCAACACCTATTCCCTAAAGGACATAAACCAAGGTTATGCTGATATGCGAAGTGGGAAGAACATTAGAGGAATGATACTGTTTGACTAGTACCTTTTATACGTTGGTAGGCTTTGCCCCTAAGGGTTAAGACCCATTCAAAGATTCAGTTCCTAAAAGGAGGAGGTCCCCAGCCAGTCGCGTTGCGGACCTCCCCTTTAGCCATTGTCAACTGTCTGCCAAAACAGTACTCAAGAGTTTTAGACAACGAAGGTTTAAACCACCAAGAACTACGGCTTCTCAAAGAACACCTGTTGGAACTTACGCCAGTCGCACCCTTCGAACACGCAGACATTGGATATGTGGTGCCGACCAAAGATCCCTCGTCTTGCACTTTGGACGCCACGCTTTCATCTATAAGGAAAGCCGATCAAGGCGCACCTATAGTGGTAGTTGATGATGGATCAAAAAATCCACAGACTGTCTCTTTACTCGCGAAACGTTACGATGCCAAGGTGATTCGCCTGCAGAGTTCTCATGGACCCGGATTTGCCCGAAACCTCGGTGCTCACCATATCACAAACGAGATTCTGGCCTTTGTCGACTCAGACGTTGAACTGGGCGATGACTTCTATAAACTCGCCTCCGTTTTCCAAGTTAAAGATGTCCTATGCTGTGCGCCTCGAGTCGTCTCCCTCAAGATGAAAGAGGCTCATTTACCGTCGCAGACCTATTTCGAGTTAGATCTTGGAGATTCCTTCAGTGTCGTAGGGACATCAAAGTTGGCCTATCTACCAAGTGCATTACTTCTGATCCGAAAGTCAACCTTCGATCACGTCGGCGGATTTGATACGTCACTATTTGTTGGCGAAGACGTCGATCTGGTCACCAAAGTGACAGAGCATGGACTGGTTCTATACCTCCCTGAAGTTAGGGCATTTCACGAAGATCCCAAAGGACACACGCACACTCTTGGCAAGTCTCTTGGATATGGTTTGAGTTACGGATCGTTGCACAAGAGATACCCCAAGCGGATTTCGATCCTACCTTTAAAGATCAGAGACAGAGCCTGGTTTGTCGGCAGCAACCTGTTGCTTGGCCCAGTCGTTGCTTCCGCATTTAATGCACTTGTCAACTCAACCGTCGTTACTTGGAAGTTAAAGCAGAGCAAAACGCGTATATGCACTCAAGATGTCTTGCAGATCGCCACTGTCTCCATGACCCAAAGTGCACAAGAACTGTTACAACTGTGGCTGCGAACTTGCTCGTTGCCATTGCTTCTCCTCTCGATAGTCTCATCTCGAGCACGAAGACTTCTTGCGGCAGTGGTGACAGCGACAGTGATCTCCATGTGGAAAAGGCCACAAGAGACAATAGGTTATCGAGTGGCAGCCGACCTAGGGTACTCTCTTGGTGTTGTAACATCTATTGTCCTAGAACTGCTAAATCGAACTTCCCAGCCAAACGACCAAAGAGTTGGAATAATGGACTACGTGCAAGGAGGCAGCGATTAAACGACAGCAAAAAAGCGATCCTTTAGCCGACGAACTTCATTCACTTGGTGGACAACGAATCTATCTGAGACAGCTATATGAGCACGACGCTGCCAGAATGTTAGAGATCAGAGTGACCAACAAAGACTACTTCAAACCATGGGATCCGCCTCTGCCCGCGCGATACTTCACATTGGAAGGGCAGATCGAGGTAATCAGAGAGTTCAGACATGCCCGTTCACAGGGATCTGCAGTAGGATTCGGAGTGTTTTTGCAAGACACGCACACCCTCATTGGAAGAGTTGCTCTGAGAAACATTCAAAGAGGTGCAGCTCAAACCTGTACCTTGGGTTACTTCATAGATCAAGAGTATGCAAACCAGGGATATACTACCGAGGCGGTTAAACAGGTAGTATCTTACGCCTTCAGAGAACTGAAACTACATCGGATAGAAGCTGCCGTCATGCCCCACAACTTCGCCTCCATCAGGGTAGTTGAAAAACTGAAGTTCAGGAGAGAAGGTCTTGCTAGATGGTTTTTATTTATCGACAATGCATGGAAAGATCATTACATCTACGCTATAACAAGACCTCCTCAAGTCACTGATTAGCCGTTTTAATCAATGGAACGTACAAAACTCTCATCATGCTCCTCGATCTTCCAGTGCGCTTTTGGACCCAATATAGTCTAAAGAACAGAAGCAGATTTGATAGCTACATATGCGCCAACTACCAACAGGAGTACTACGAAGGACTTAGCCAGAGTTCTGACAGGCACCTTGTCGGAGATACGACGCCCAACGAGCGATCCCAACAAACCTGCAATCGTAAAGGGAATGGCGATACTCCACTGAACATGGGAAGTGGCAATACGACCTAAAAGCGCAATCGCTGAGTTAACACCGATCACGAGAAGCGAAGTTCCCACTGCTTCAGGCATATCGTACTTCAGCGCCAGCACTAAAGCCGGAACAATTACAAATCCACCACCCACACCAAACAAGCCCGTCAAGAATCCAACGACCGTTCCTGTGACAACGACCAAGGCAATCATCTTGGTCCTACTATCAGATTTCGTCGCCACGGCAACAGGAGCGTCCGAAAACGCCAACGAAATATCTTCCCCAACTTGAAGCTCAGCAGGTTGCGCTTGGCCGTTACTGGACTTCTTTGGCCACATCCGATAGGCGGCAAAAAGAATAAGGAACGAAAATAGGAAAAGGAGTAGGTTTGAAGGTATTTGCCTTGAAATCATCGCTCCCAACAAGGAACCGCCGGTTCCCACAAGTCCAAATACGGTGCCGGGGCCCAGTTTCACTCTACCCGCTCGTAGATGGGACAACATTCCCCCAAGCGCAGTCGCTCCGACCACGACCAACGAGGTGGTCGTAGCAGCATGAGGATTTTGTCCAGCAACATAGACCAGAGCCGGCACAGCCAAGATGCTTCCACCCCCACCTACCGACCCAAGGGCCATGCCGATCAAGAAACCAAGCGGGGACGCTAACAAGGCTCGCACCTAAGAACTCCTCTATGAGCAATTACATACACTAACACTCATAATATTAGAGGCAAATAAAGTTGTCCGTACAACTTATCTCAAATCAGTAAACATTTGTCGGTTCTTTTTTGGTTTTGCAACCCTGAACTTGGACACCAGAGAAGAACTCGACAAACAAAACCTCCAATGTTTGTCGTTCGCTTTACTTATTCCAACCCTTGGACCTGCATTTATCTCAACAGACTTCACCATATTCAGGTGCTGGTAGATACAGGAACTGAGCTCTGGGTCTCGACCTATGAGATAGGGCAAAGATGTGACGTCTGTCTCTGGCTTAACGCTGGGGACGACGTCGACTCCACTGTCTATGGGAGTAACGCCAAGGTACTTACCAACCCGACCTGGACCCAAGATAGGTTCAACATGAAGTTCATCGTCTTTCCAATAAAGTCCAACTCCCGAACGAATAAGCACCGCACCGGCTTCACCGTCTCTGTGAGCCACCACATTAACGCAGTTATGCATGCCGTATGTGAAGTAGACATAGAGCCGACCCACTTCTTCGAACATGACCTTATTTCGTGGCGTTAATCTGCGATGGGCATGAGAGGCTTCATCGTCGGAGCCACCGTACGCCTCAACTTCAGTCAGGTAGAGGTAGCGCTCACGAATCTTTACAAACGAGTCCAACAAAGTAGGGGCCACTGATGAAGGATGGTTCCTGAGTGTATCTCGTTCGAGTATGTCAATGAGAGGTATTTGTACTACCTCAGCTCCGAAAAAGTCTTTTTTTGGAGCGCAAGCAAGGTGCTGAACTCCTCCAGTTGGACCGCAACCGCGTCCATTCCCGAACCTCCGGGAGTAATTCTTCTTCGAATAGCTCCAGAAGGTGCCAACAGCGTCGATGCTTCGGACCCTAACAGAGGATGGGCACTCACCAGTTCATATAAGGGCACTCGGCGTTCAATCGAGTCTCTAACTAACCCACCGACCAACGAGTGAGCTTTTCTGAAGGGTACACCGTTTTTCACCAGATACTCTGCCAGATCAACGGCTACAAGGAACTCGGAGTCTGCAAATGTCTTCATTCGTCCAAAGTCGAACGAAGCAGTGGCGATCATTCCCCTTACTGCACCTAGGGCCAGTGAAACCTGACGGACAGAGTCAAATAGACCTTCTTTATCCTCTTGGAGATCTCGGTTATACGATAAGGGAAGACCTTTCAGCGTAGTTAGCAACGATACCAAATTACCGATCAACCTACCGGTCTTGCCTCGAGCCAGCTCCGCAATGTCGGCATTTTTTTTATGAGGAAGTAGCGAAGATCCTGTTGAGTAGGCATCGTCCAAACGAACAAAGCCAAACTCCTCTGTCGACCACAGGACAAACTCTTCTCCCATCCGGCTGAGATGTACCCCTAACAGTGCAATATCAAAGAGCAGTTCAGCCACAAAATCGCGATCTGATACTGCATCAACAGAGTTAGAGAACCGCGAGCTAAATCCCAGTTCCACGGCGACAAAATCCGGATCCAAAGGAAGTGTAGAACCACCCAAAGCTCCCGCACCTAGTGGCGACACGTCTAGGCGACGAAAAGTTGCCAAGAGACGATCAAGATCCCGGCTAAGTGCCCAACCATGAGCCAGTAAGTGATGGGAGAGAAGTATGGGTTGAGCTCTTTGCGTATGGGTGTAACCGGGCAGATATGACTCTTTTGCCGAAGACGCTATCTCCAACAACGTGTCACACAGAGCCAGTGCCTTAGTACCAACATCGATGATAACTCTCTTTGAGAACATGCGCATATCAGTAGCGATCTGGTCATTTCGAGAACGGCCCGTGTGGAGTTTTGCACCGACATCTCCCAACAGATCCGTTAGCCGACGTTCAATTGCGGAGTGGATATCTTCGTCTGACTCCAAAAAGACGAATCGGTCGTCTTCAAACTCCCTAGATATGGCATCCAGACTCTCTAATATAGCGCGCCCTTCATCCTCAGAGATTATGTTTGAATGAACCAAGCCCTTCACATGCGCCTTAGATCCTCTGATATCTTCATGCCAAAGCGCTCTATCGAACGAGATACTCTCGGTAAAGGCCATCAGCTCGCTTGAAGGTCCACTAGAGAACCTTCCCTCCCATAAAGTCATAGAACCTCCAACATAGCGGGGTTAGATCTATTTGTGCCCGAGCTGTCGCTTCGCCCAGGTCTCGATTCCTAGGCCAAAGATCCTGACAAAACCTTCGGAGTCTTTGTGTTGGAATGCATCCCTTGAATCGTAGGTAGCGAGTTCGAAGTCGTATAGTGCCTTTTCTGCTCGCCTACCTGCAACAAAGCACCGGTTGAGTTCGAGCCCCAACCGTACCTCTCCGGTGACGAAACGTTGTGAATACTCACCAAATGCATCGAGAGCTTCCTTCAAGGGAGAGAACCAAAGACCATCATATACGGCCTCCGCCCACTTGGAGGAGAGGCGAAGCTTTTCATGAGCCAACTCTCTCTCTAGAGTTATATCTTCAAGTTCACAGTGTGCCATGATGAGAGCAAGTCCAGCTGGGGATTCATACACCTCGCGACTTTTAATTCCAACACGTCGATTTTCCACCATGTCTATTCGACCAAACCCATACGATCCCACGAGCTTGTTCAACTTCTCTACGATCTCGAAAACCGACATAGAGACACCATCCAAGCGAACAGGAACACCTTTATCAAAAGTTACACTCACCTCTTTAGGCACTGTCTCGGAAACTTGAGTCATCTCATAGACGTCCTTTGGAGGTGCTGCCCAAGGATCTTCCATCTCTCCGCATTCTATAGCCCTACCAAAAATATTTTGGTCTATGGAGTATGGACTCTTCTTAGTGGCAGAGACCTTTACGCCATGAGATCTAGCGTACTCAATCGTGTCGTCTCTAGTAAAACCCCACTCTCTAACTGGAGCTTCTACTTCCAGAGATGGATTTAAGGCCCGAATGGATACTTCAAAACGAACCTGGTCGTTTCCTTTTCCTGTGCAACCATGTGCAACTGCGTCAGCCTGATACCTAGAGGCCGCCTCTACTAAATGCTTTGATATGAGAGGTCGGGACAGTGACGACACTAAAGGATATTTATTTTCATAAAGAGCGTTCATTTTAATAGCAGGAACGAGATAATCATTTGCAAACTCGTCTTTGGCATCGACAACTTCAGCAGCAATAGCACCGGAGTCCAAGGCTCTGGCTCTTGCTGCCTCAAGATCTTCTCCTTGGCCCACATCCACCGATAGAGCTACAACGTCGTATCCACGCTCCAAAGTTAGCCACTTAACGGCTACAGAGGTGTCAAGTCCGCCACTGTATGCTAAGACCACCCTTCGCTTTGACATCAAACACGCCACCTTTCATTGCTTTATTACAATAATCTTTACTCAGCTGAGAACTTCGTACGATCGCCTAAAACTCTTCGTCCATTCCCGCCAGTCTCACTATCTCTTTAGCAAGACCTGTCCCCCCAATGGTTTCATCTGCGAGAATCAGTACCGTGTCATCACCAGCCACCGTACCTAAAAGACCATCCATCTGAGAACGATCCAACGCGGAAGCCACGACATGAGCGCAGCCAGGAGGTGTCCTGACCATCACAAACACCGACGACGCCACAACGTCTACAACCCAGTCTCCTAAAACTCGTTTGAGATGTTCCTGGGTGGAGGTTTGATCCTTTGGGAGTTCAGGAATGGCATATATGCTTTGACCACCGCCCGACTTCACCTTTATAGCTCCTAACTCGTCAAGGTCTCTCGACACAGTAGCCTGGGTCGCGACGATCCCTTGACTCGCCAGTAGCTCCACGAGCTGGCCCTGGGAGTAAACCGCATTACTCTGAAGAATTTTTGCAATTTTATACTGTCTCTGATTCTTAGCCATCTGTCCCTCTCCGATTACCGATACCCATTACTACACTTCGGCAGACACTTTGAAAAGCACCGCCAACGCTTCATCGATCTCATCTTTTGAAACTACAAGAGGGGGTGCAACTCGGATAATTCTGTCCGTCAGGGCGTTCAAGACAAGACCAGACTGTAAAGAGCGAGAAACAACTTCTTTAGCTATAGGCTGCTCAAGATGCATTCCCAAGAGCAGACCTCTTCCACTGACGCTCTTGACAATGCTTAGTTCAAGTAGTCCCGCTTTGAGATAACGCGACATCTCAACCACATGACTTAAGATATCGTTGTTCTTGATCTCTTCAAACACAGCCAAAGCGGCAGCACTTGAACTAGGACTCCCACCAAAGGTGCTTCCGTGATCACCTGGAACGAAAGCGTTGGCAACGCTTGTACGCGCCCATGTCGCGCCGATTGGAAATCCATTTGCTAGCGCCTTTGACATAGTCACGACGTCTGGCTTCAAACCAAAATGTGAGAATGCGAACATTTTCCCGGTTCTCCCCATTCCAGTTTGCACCTCATCCACTATCAAAAGTACTCCAAAGTGCCGACAAAGACGTTCGACCTCTTCAAAGTACCCTGGTGAGGCATCTACGACTCCGCCTTCGCCTTGGATGATCTCGACCATTACCGCGCCGACTAAGGGATCAGACAAAGCCTCTTCCATCTGGGTCAAATTATCGAACTCTACGTAGACAAAACCTGGCGGTAGTGGTTGGAACGGCTTTTGTTTCCCGGGTTGCCCAGTAGCTGCCAAGGCTCCCATAGTGCGACCGTGAAAAGAGTTGAAGCAGGTCACGATCTTATATCTTTTCCCTCCACCGTACTTACGAGCCAACTTAATCGCAGCTTCGTTTGCCTCTGCACCCGAGTTTGAGAAAAACACCTTCCCTTTGTCGTCGTCACTACTTACATAAGAGGCGATACGTTGAGCAAGTTTTGAGGTAGTTTCATTCAGAAAGAAATTAGATAAGTGTCCAAAATTATTGATCTGTTCTACGACCGCCCTATTTATAGCTTCATTCCCATGTCCCAAGGACACCACAGATACTCCAGCCAAAAAGTCCAAATAAGTTCGATCGTACACATCGGTTAGACGGCAGCCTTTTGCCTTTTTGACTACGATTCCATAGTCTCCATAGGTAGGCATGAGAGCCGAACGCAGATCATCAACTAATACCTTTGCCTCACTTACATACTCACTATCCATATAACATCGTTCCTATTCCCTGATCCGTAAATACCTCGAGCAACAACGCGTGTGGAAGACGTCCGTCCAAGAGGTGCACGCTGTGAACACCTCTTTCTATAGCTGAAAGAGCTGCCTCTGCCTTTGGAATCATGCCTCCTTGTATCACCTCAGAGTCAAGCAAGTCTTTCAATTCATAAGCGCGAAGCTGACGAAGAAGACTCTTAGGGTCAGAAGCATCAGAGCGGATTCCTTCGACATTGGTCAAGAACACGAGCTTCTCCGCCCTAAGTGCTCCAGAGAGTTCAGCAGCAACAAGATCAGCGTTCACGTTGTACATCTGCCCATCCACGCCTACTCCTATAGAGGCAACGATAGGAACTCGACCCTGAACCAAGAGATTCTCCAATAGCGAGGCATCCACCTTGATCACCTCACCTACAAAACCATGCTCCTTTGACCTTGGTTGACACAGCACCATCGAGCCGTCGGCACCAGAGACTCCAACCGCCAGGGCTCCATGAAGGTTTATACGAGACACTAGCAGAGGATTTACTTGACCCAAAAGCACCATCTTTACGGACTCCAAGGTCTCTTCATCTGTCACCCGAAGGCCACCGACAAAAGTAGAACTATGGCCAAGGCGAGTCAGAAGTGCATCTATCTGTGGTCCGCCCCCGTGTACGACTACCACCTTTATTCCGACAAAGTTCAAAAGCACTACATCTTCGACGAAACTATCAAGGCTCTCAAGCCCCTCTGATATTGCATTTCCTCCGTATTTGATAACGACGGTAGTGCCAGAGAATCTTCGGATATAAGGGAGTGCCTCAGTCAAGATCTCGGCCTTTTTTGAGAGTTCCTCGATCTCTTGGGGTTCGTAACTCACGACGTACCCATATTTTCATCGATATAACCAGGACCTAGATCCGTTGTAGTTATCACCGCGCTGGCTTCTCCCATTCCAAGATTCACAGAAACTTTGATCTCTCTTTCTTCAAGCAACCTTTCAAGGTGAGACCTGTCGTAATCGAAACCGATGCCCTCTCTCGCAACTTCGATTCCTTGGTACGATATGCTAAGTTTTCCCAGATCAAAGTCGATGCCTGAAAAGCCAAGTTCCGAGGCTACTCTTCCCCAGTAGGGGTCCTTTCCGTACAGCGAGCACTTGACGAGTTGTGACTCAGCGATCTTTCTTGCACCGACCAGGGCCTCTTCCACCGAAATCGCGCCTTCAACCTCTATACGTACCATCTTCGTAGCACCTTCGGCATCAAAGGCAATTTGATCTGCAAGAGACTTGCACACCTGCAACAGAGCCTCTTCAAAGTGTTCATCTGCGGGGTATAAAGATGAAGACATCAAAGCGACAGTGTCGTTTGTTGAGGTACAACCATCTATTGTCAGTCGGTTAAAGGTCAAAGAGACCGCTTGAGTCAAAGCCCGAGACAGTCTGTCATCGTCGACGATGGCATCTGTCGTAATGACCGCCAACATGGTTGCCATATTCGGGGAGATCATCGCTGCCCCCTTGGCCATCCCTCCGATTCGATACCCATTCCCCTCATATGTCGCAAACTTTGCAAAGGTATCGGTGGTCATGATAGCTTCAGCAGCAAGTACTCCGTGTGCTTCATCACCAGAGGCTCCGTGAACAAGACTCGAAATTTTAGCCAAAGGTCTCTCAATAGGCATATAGATGCCGATGAGTCCGGTAGAGCATACACCTACCTCATGAGTGGCAATGGATAGCTCATCTGCTATAGCTGCGCACATCGCCTGAGCATCTTGGAGGCCACGGCTGCCAGTAGCAGCATTGGCGTTTCCAGAAGACAAGAGCCACGCAGCAGCCCGATTGTTACTCTTCAAAAGGTGCTCTTTGGATAGAACTACCGGGGCAGCAGCTGCCTTGTTTTGCGTGAAGGTTGCAAAACAAGGAATTGGCTTGCCTCCTTTGCTCATGACAAGCGCTAGGTCCAAAGCCCCGCTTCCTTTGATTCCACATGCAACTCCATTGGCTAAAAAGCCATCTGCGAATACTACGCTCAAGGCCATACTCCCAACTGTGTAAGTCCACTTTCCTCTGCATAGCCAACGACTAAATTGGCACACTGTACCCCTTGTCCGGCAGCCCCTTTTGTCAGGTTGTCTACAGCACCAAAGGCAATAAAGGTGTGTGTCCTTTGATCAAAGACAACCGAGACAGCAACGTCATTACTTCCATACACCGAAGCAGTACCTACAGGTACGTAAGACAGCTTCACAAACGGTTCTGCCTCGTAAAACTGCAGGTACATTCCGTAAAGATACTCATCCACTTCTTCAGGGTTAGCGCCATCAAACTCTTTTAGAAAACTTTGCGATGGTTCCAGGTAGCACGTTGCAAGGATCCCTCGTTTCATAGGTGCCAGATGAGGAGTAAAAAGCGCAGTCACTCCTAGGGCATTTTCAATCTCAACAGTATGTCTATGCCCTTTCAACCCATAAGCTCGGAACTCTTCCATAACCGACATGGCAAGATTTTCAATTCGCAAAGAACGCCCTGCCCCCGAAACGCCAGACGCAGCATCTACAACTACTTTGCCTTTGCTATACCCAGACTTCACAAGAGGAAGCATCGCGAGAATCGAAGCCGTCGGATAACAACCGGGAGCAGCTACCAGTCTCGCTCCTTTTATCTGAGATCTGTTCAGTTCCGGTAGACCATATACCGCTTCATTCAGTAGCTCCGGACAACCATGTCTATGGCCGTACCACTCCTCATAGCTTTGAGGGTCCTTTATCCGAAAATCTGCGGCTAAGTCGATGACATGAGACGTAATTTTCAGTAGCTCAGGCATGAGTCTCTGCGATTCCCCATGAGGAAGAGCCAAAAAGACAAGGGGAACCTTCTCATCTCTTACCACCCATGTGAGTTCGTCGTTATCCAAAAATACCAGTTCTGCAATAACAGACGATGACCCCGGATACAGGTCCTTCACTTTGAAGCCTTTTGCACTTCCTCCACCCACACCTACTACCTCAAAGTGAGGGTGGTTGGAGAGAACTCTCAAAAGCTCTTGCCCAGCGTATCCTGAGGCACCAAATATTACACACTTCATAGAGATTATCATACACACCTATGTATAGATATGCATACGAAAATTAGCTTTATCTGTGGTCTCTCAAAGTTCCTTGCAACATAGCGGATACAGAACTTCCCGCTTTTTCGATCACATCACGAACATCTTCTTCATTCAAGGAACGGTCCAGGCGTTCGAGCCGTAGACGTATAGCGATACTTTTCATCCCTTGAGGAAGTTTATCCGACCTGAAAACGTCAAACACCTGCGCTGACCTTACAATATCGCCAACGGTCTCAGTAATGACTCTAATCAACTCCGAGGCTGGAGTTAACTCGGGAAGTTCGAACGAGAGATCGAGATCTGTTGAGGTATAGCTTGACAGTTCCTGTGCTTTGCGCTGCCTTAGTGAAAGCTCCATCATGGCATCGATATCGAACTCAAGCCAACCGTAGCGATACTTAGATAGCGGCTCCGCCACTGCTTTGGCCATCTTCGGTGACAGCTCTCCCACTACACCCAAAAGTTGTCCATCTCGATCAAAGATTCCACTGCGTCGACCCCGATGTAAGAGAGGGAACTTACCGTACTTTGAAGAGAGCTGTTGGGGAGATCCTAAATGACGTACTGCAGAAATATCCACGGAAAAAAACTCCAGCAGCACACGCAGCACTTTGCTCGCTCTCTCTGCACCATTTTTGCTGTCACTTACAAGAATCGCAGCTCTCACTCTCTCATTGGGCAACCCGTCATATCCAAGGGAGTTTCCCCCAGATACGACGCTTCCCAGCTCAAAGAGATCCACCTGATCCAGACGTCTCGCAAGGTTATACGACAGAGCCTTCAAATGACCTGGAAGCATGGTCATCCGTAGAGCTATTTCTTCCTGGTTGAGCGGATTGGAGACCTCCAACGCAACGTCGCTAACTCCAACAGAGACGTGATCTTCTTTGTTGTAAAGCGTACTTGTTATGGCCTCGTGGAAGCCTAGATCTCTGAGAAGAAGACGAAGTTGTCTTGTTTCTTTTTGTTCGCGCGTCAACCGACCCACATAGGGAGACTTTGCCGCCTCACCTTGAATATTTTTGTAGCCAAAGTGTCGGGCGATCTCTTCAATAATGTCGATCTCGCTTTCACAGTCCGGTCGAAAAGTCGGCACCTTGATCTTGAGCACATCCTCGTCCCCGGCAACTTCAAAGCCTATCGGCGCAAGCAGTGACGCGATAATCTTGGCGTCGAGTTCCTTTACACCAAGTATCTCCTGAACTCTTTGAACCCTAACCACTACGGTCTTCATCTGCGGATCTGTATCGCCAAAGTCATAGAAAGCAGACGGTGAGGTACCCATTAGATCGCAGATACGATGCAGGACCGCGACGGTAGCTCCCGGATCAACCCCTCTTTCAAACCTCATGGAGGCCTCAGAGCGAAGACTCAGTCGCTTTGAGGTTCTCGCAATGGTGCTGCGGTTGAAAGCGACGAGTTCGATGAGAACTCTTGACGTAGCATTCGTTACCTCAGTGCTTTGGCCACCCATGACTCCCCCGAGTCCAATAGGACTGTCATCTAGGTCCGCGATGACTATGTCTCCCTGTTGACTCTCCTGGATCGATCTGAGACGACGAATGGATCCATCTAATGTACGCAGCTCCTCACCGTCTTTAGCTCCCCTAACACGAATACCACCGCCAGGGATCTTGTCGTAGTCGTAAGGATGCGACGGGAAGCCGTACTCGAGCATCGCATAGTTGGATGCATCGACTACCTCTGACACAGGACGCATTCCAGCCAGTCGAAGTCGTCTATGAATCTTAGAGGAATCTTTAAGGTTGAAAGGCCCGGTAAGTACCGCCAAAGTCGCTCGTTGTGCAAGCTCGGAATCCACTATGGCCGAGCGTTCTAACCCCAAGTAGTCCTCCCCAATGAAAGAAGCGAACTCTTTGGGCCCCACAGGCGCACTAAAACGAGCTCCCAACTTAGGAGCAACGTCGCGAGCCACACCGATGATGCAGTTGGCATCAGGACGATTGGCTTCAATCGCTAGATCGTAGACTACATCGTCGTAGATACCCGCAGCTTCACCAAAAGGCATTCCCACAATAAAGTTTGAAGGAAGAATCATCAGACCATCGGTGTCTTCTGCGAGTCCCACCTCTTTTGGCGAACACAACATCCCGTTGGAGATTGCACCTTTCATCTTACGTAAGGAGATGGCAAGACCTCCGGGAAGAACGGCGCCTACCTTCGCAAAGGGAACTTTATCGCCCACCTCGAAGTTGTATGCTCCGCACACCACACTCAAAGGATTCGGCTCGTCCGATGCCACCAAGATCTTTCTTATATGGTCGGCTCCGTCGATCTCTTGTATCTCAAGCACCTCTGCCACAACCACGTTGTCAAGTGAGGCGTGGACACGCTCGACGCCCTCTACCACCATGCCTAATTCGTTTAATGCCTCCGTCATCTCATCAACGAAGGTATCGGAGAAGGTCATCGTCCCTTCTTCATATGGGAATCTTGATGACAGATCAAGATATTCGACAAGCCACGATAAGGGAACTCTCATTGTACCCCTTTGAACTGAGAAAGAAACCTTACGTCATTGTCCAAGAACACTCGCATATCGGCTATAGCGTGTTTCATCTGTACCAACCTATCGATACCAAAACCAAAGGCAAATCCGCTGTATTCCTCAGGATCAATGCCCACAGCCGCAAAGACATTGGGATGCACCATGCCACAACCGCCAAGCTCTATCCAGCCCGTAGATGAACACGTACGGCACCCCTTACCCAAACAGACCGTGCAGGTGATCTCGAACTCAGCCGATGGTTCAGTGAATGGGAAAAATGCGGGCCGAAGTCTTGCTTCTATGTTGGCACCAAAGTACGCCTTTGTAAAGGTCGTTACCGTACCGCTTAAATTAGCCATGGTAATACCTTTATCTACGACCAAACCTTCGATCTGGTGAAAGTTGGGAGTATGTCTTGCATCTGGAGTATCTCGACGAAAAACCTTACCGGGTATGACCGCGTAGATTGGCAACTCGCCATCTTGCATCAATCGAACCTGCATCGGCGAGGTATGCGTTCTCAGCAACAGACTTCCATATGGTCCTTCTGGATAATCTATGAAGAAGCTATCTTGACCGTCTCGAGCTGGGTGAAACTTCGGAATATTCAGTGCTTCGAAGTTGTGCCACTCCGTCTCAACTTCTGGACCTTCGAACACGCGATATCCCATGCCTACAAAGATGTCTTCAAGCTCTTGTCTTGCCTGGGTAACAAGGTGCAGCGAGCCGAGTTTCGAAGCTTCTATAAAAACTAAGTACTCAGTCAAATCCACTGACTCTTGTTCTTCCCTCTTGTCGGACTCCAGATCCTCCAGTTTGGCTTTAAATTGATCGACATGAGCCT
>JAJYGA010000063.1 GCA_021785255.1 Actinomycetes bacterium | reverse complement strand
TCTACAACTCTATCTAGCTCCTTTGATGTTGACTCGAAAAGATCCGTTGCTTACATGTCATATGATGTTCACGCCAATCCATCACCTAAGAGGCGAGGGGTCACACACTAAAAACATCTGGGATAGCCTAATCGTCTACCTCAGAGACATGAGCACAAACGATCTTCCACCCATTACTTAGCCGTATCCAAGTTTGAGACTGCCTACCGTGTCGAGTCGCATTTGGATATCTAAACATCGTATTCACAACTGCCGCATTGCGTCCAAAAGTGGTTACTACCGTATCTACAAGGGTCCTTCCTGGTGGCATAGGGT
Organism: Actinomycetes bacterium; assembly: GCA_021785255.1. Classification (GTDB taxonomy): domain Bacteria; phylum Actinomycetota; class Acidimicrobiia; order Acidimicrobiales; family Acidimicrobiaceae; genus Ferrithrix. The sequence continues at coordinate 20,008 of JAJYGA010000063.1, read as the reverse complement.
TTTGAGTATTACGCCAAGCAACAAGCTCGTCAATCCCCAATTGATAATCTGCTATTCCGTAACGAAGCGTTAAAGAACTGTCCCAGAAAAAATCGTTCACTGCTGCGACGTCTCCTGCAACTAGAGCTGCTTCATAACCCAAGAAGAGATCTAGTACCTCTGCTTTGACATCCTCTAAATCAACGTCCACTTCCACTTTGACTCCTAAACTGTTCTTCGAACGCAATACCAACCCGCACTAGTAGTTCCTCATTCCCTGGTGCAACGACAAATTGCAAACCGACAGGCAAATTTTGATCAGTAAGACCACAGGGAATCGAAACCGCCGGATTCCCGACAAGACTCCACAATATGGCGTTCTTTGAGAGTCTCAGTAGATATCTCTCGTAGTCATCCCTTGGTGGAGCCACCATTGGCACCGTCGGAAGAATCAGTACATCGTAAGTGTCAAAAAGTGAAAGCACTCTTTCTGCCAAGACCTTCCTGTTGCGCTGTGCATCTAGATAGTCTGCAACACGTATATCAAGAGCTGCAGTAAGCTGGTCTCTTACCTCTGGGATGCAAAGAGATAAGTCCGTATGATTCGAACGGTGGAACGTAGCGGCTTCACTTCGTGAAATAATCAGACCTAAAGCATTTGCTTCATCGAAATCCACCGGGGACAACATGTCAACGTCATAGAGCTTGTAACCCAATTTACCAAATATAGGCAGTACAGACTCTACAACGCTGGCGACATCGGGGTCTGCATCTCCCATCGCACAAGAGACAATCCCCACAGAGACACCACTTAGGGCATCGGCAGAGGCATCAATGTTAAGAAAAGGTCTTTCTCCAAGCACACTCAACATAATTGATGCATCAGACACAGTACGCGCAATAGGACCAATATGATCAACTGTCCATGAAAGTGGAACAATTCCATCCGTTGGCACAAACCCAAACGTAGGCTTAAAACCTACAACTCCGCACAGTGCTGAAGGAACCCTCAGTGAAGCTCTTGTGTCAGTTCCAAGTGACGCTAGGCCGATTCCACAAGAAACCGCAATAGCTGACCCTCCACTAGAACCTCCAGATATTCTCTTTGGATCGAAGGGATTCTTGCACTGGGGCGTCGTCACACCCAAAGCAAACTCATGCGTTGTCACCTTGGCAAATATAAGCGCTCCGGCATCTTTTAGTCTGCCAACACTGGTTGCATCTCTTGTAGGGCGATCGTTGTAAGCCAGCGATCCAGCGCATGTACTCATTGAAGCTACATCTATAACATCTTTGATCGTGATGGGTATTCCATGAAGAGGTCCTCTGTCGATTCCCAAGTTCATATCCGCATCAAATGCGTCAGCAAGCTTTCGGGCCGAGTTTTCATCGATATCCACCACTGCTCCGAGTTCCTGTGTCTCGTACCATGCCTCCAAGGAGTTCTCTAGCAGCTCTCTTGCGGTAACATCACCGTTTCGCAACGCAATAGCCGCCTCACGAAGCGTCGGAGAGTTGACAAGAAGGGGCTGTCGATACGCAACATCGGCTCCTGTGTTTACCTCTGCTGTTCGCGAACGTTTTAAATCCACCTGAGCAGTTTGAGAAGTTTTCAAACCACTCGAGAATCTTTCGAGTACTAACGGCGGAGCAGCTTTCGGCTCCGAGAGTTCGAGTGAATGAAGTACCTCCAGAGCATCTCTAAAGGCGACTTTAGCAACACTTTCTTCAACATTACTTAAATCATCTGCCATTGTCAGTTTTTTCGATTCCTTGTATAAGTTCCAACTGCACTAAAGAAGGCGTCGGAGGTCGCAACTGCACCGAACACCCCTCCTTGCATTGTGATCATCTTCAGAGCTGCTTCATAGTTACCTAAGTCGGTCGCACCAGTGCAATCTGAAAGAAGCAAGCACTCATACCCACGATCATTTGCATCCCTAATTGTGGTATGAACACAGACATCCGTTGTGATTCCTGTAAAAATGAGGTTAGTTACTCCTAGATTTCGGAGGATCAGATCTAAATCTGTTGCATAGAAGGAACCTTTTCCTGGCTTATCTATAACTATCTCACCTTCAAGGGGTGCGACTTCGGGTACAATTTGCCATCCCGGCTCTCCTCTCACCAAAATCCGCCCACAAGGACCGCTATCGCCTATTCCTGCGCCTATCCTTTTCGATCGCCAAAGCTTATTTTCAGGACAGTCAACGAGATCTGGCCTATGCCCCTCGCGGGTATGTATGACTACCATCCCTAAATTACGTGCCTTTTCAAGAACGCGTGAAGCTGGCTCTAAAGGTCCCCTGGTGAGGGATAAGTCATAGCCCATTCTGTCGACGTATCCACCGGGTCCACAGAAATCTGCCTGCCAATCTATATTTATCAATGCAGTCCGGTCAAGATCCAAATCACCGTTGTATGGCCATGGATATGGATCCGCTTCTATATACATCGTCTTGTCCTCTCTTGATACGTTAATTCTTACGTCACGACGTCTACTTGTTGAATACGGTGGAGGAGTAGGTAACTCATCTCGCGTTCGATCTAGGTATGTTCCCTCTGACGTCGTACCATAGGAGTAGATCCGTTGGTCAGAAAGAGTAGTTAGTCCTGCAAGTACGGATTCGCAACTGGCCACTGCGCCAAAAATACCACCTGAAAACCGGATAGTTGAAAGAGCAGCCTCACTTAGCTGCTTGTCAAACGCAACCACCGCATCGCTCACTACTAAGCATTCATAGCCTCGATCATTTGCAGATCGTAACGTCGAGTGAATAGGTCCTTCAAGTCCCCAACCTGCAAAGACTAGGTTCATGACTCCCATATCTCGCAACTTGGAATCCAGGTTCGAACAGAAAAATCCATTCTCACCTGAATAATGAATCACCTCGCTCGGACCTATCCACTCTTTTACAAATAGGTCGAAACCTCTTCTTCTCTGGTCTGTTTCTGATACAGGAACCTTGGAACCATACGTTATCACCGCTAATCCAGCCTGCCTAAAGGCTTGAGCCAATGAAGCTGTCGCCTGATCTATGGCATCATTTTCCGGACACTCCTTTCGCCATAAGTCATCGACACATATAAGCAGTGCCGTCTTATTCAGATCAAGCGATCCGTTGTATGGCCAAGGATATGGCGATGCATCAACTGTGTTTAAGCATGATTCCAAGTGAGTTTCCTGTCAGAGATGCCAGACTTATCCCTGCGGGATCGTTCCTACAACTCCCTTGACAAAGCAAGAGAAGTTATTTATCTGTGCATAAGTGGGTGTAACACCAGGCGGAACTAGAAGTTGACCATTTTGGCAGTATATGGGTCCCTTGAATATTGAAGCACCAGCTTTCAATTTCGCTTCTTCCGCCAAGATCTTGGAACGCATTGCCGGAGATACTGCTTTACCAAATGGCGCTAGAACCAACGGATTATTGTGAGCCGCAAAGGAACCTACAAAGTTAGCGTTGTACTTGCTGCCTTTGAAGTGACCGCTCAAAATCGTAGAGATTATGCTCTTATACAGTGGTGCCCAGTTCCACACAGAGCCAGTTAACCATCCGCTGGGATCAAGTGAGCTCGCATCATAGTGGTATCCAACAACATACGCATGCGCTTGTTTAGCAGCTTCTATCACGGCAGCCTGGCAGTCTTGGTGCTGAGACAGCACATCCGCCCCTTGGGCCAATAGAGCAGCTGCAGCTTCTTTTTGTTTAAGCGGATCACACCAGTTAGAAGTATTTACTACGTAGGTCTTCGCTTTTGGGTTGACAGACTGAGCACCTAGTTCGAAGGCATCTATATTGTCTATGGTTTGAGGAATGGGAAATGCATAGACGAATCCCAGTTTGTTAGTTTTCGTTACAGAACCAGCCGCCATCCCACCCAGAGATACGGGCTCGAAGGCCTCACCCCAGTAGGTCCCGAAGTTGGCAGGAAATTTTCCAGTTAGATACCCGCCTTGGTGCAGAACCGTAACTGTCGGATGTGATTTTGCAAACTTCAGTGCATAGGGGAAATACCCATAGCTGGTTGCGAATATGATCTTCGCTCCCTGGTTTACCATCGCCTGCATTGTTTGAGTAACCGAAGAGTTCTCAGGAATGTTGTCTGCAGTTATAACCTTGATATTATTCATTTCCTTGGCCACTGTTTGGCTCGCAACATAGACAGCTTGGTTATATCCGTAATCGCTTCGAGAACCAACCATGATGAACCCTACAGTCGTAGTGCCTCCAGAACTACTTGCCGAAGCCGTTGAAGTACCACAACTAGCCAGTGTGACTAATAATGAAGCAACTCCTCCTACCGTTACAAAGAGTTTCAAGAGTCGCCTCTTTAGAAAGGTAAATTTTCTTAGCACTATTATTTCCTCCTGTTTTTGGCCGCGCTAAATCAAGTGTCGTATAATGATCAAATTTGAAATCCGAGTAGAAAGTCAATTAGGGTAAGCATCCGGTCCATAACACCCATGTCAAGGGACCGAACTCACTTAAGTTACGTCTATTAGGGCTCTATTGAGAGCTTCTGGTGCTTTTCTACCCCCCTTTCGTGAGACAATTACTAAAGCTATCAAAGTGACTAGATAAGGAAGAGCATCAAGTAGGTACTGGTTAATTGCTATACCGTTCGTCTGAAGTACAGACTCGGCAGACAACGCAACACCAAAGATATAAGCCCCCACCATGACGCGTAGAGGTTTCCAAGATGCAAACAATACCACGGCAACCGCAACGAATCCGTATCCGCTGGTCATATCGTCAAACCACGTTCCCACATATCCAACAGACAGCTGAGCTCCTCCGACACCAGCCAATAATGCGCCTATGGTAACGGCGGTAGCTTGAATCAAATTCGGACGATTTCCTGCAACAGACACAACCTCAGGTCGTTCCCCCGTGGACCTTAGCAGCAAACCAATACGGGTTCTGTGAAGTATGAAAATAATCAACGGAACCAAAACATAACCAACATAGACCAGGAGATCCTGGTGAAATAAGATTGGTCCTAACCACGGAACTTTAGACAAACCCCCAATTGAAATCACTGGAAGTGGAGTTATTACGTCGTTGACGTAACTAGTACCTAAAACACCGGTTACCCCAAGTGCTAAGAACCACACAACCAATCCACTAGTAAGTTGGTCGGCTTTACGGTAAATCGTGAGATATGCATGCAAGAGTCCGAAAACAGCACCTGCTATCGCTCCCCCAGCCACTCCAATCTCCGCCGATCCCGTGGCGACGGTCACAGCATATGCTCCCAGCGCTCCTGCCAACATACATCCCTCAGTACCAAGATTCACTATCCCAGCTAGCTCCGAAGTTAACTCACCAAGAGATGGAATGACAATCGCGGTGCCACCCGCGATCCCACCAATAAGAGTCTGCTCAATTCCATTCATTTTGTCATCGCCTTACGGTTCTTCGAAAGAAATAAGGGCGCAATAACGATGAGTGCAAGAAGGATATCGACTATCGACCCATTTAGACCAAAATTGAGCTGGATCCCGTTGCTCGAAAGAGCGATGGCTGAAAACAGAAATGCCGCAATAACGACCTTATATGGTTCATGTCTTCCAAGCCAGCTAGCAAGAAACGCAATATAGCCAAATGTCGCTGTTATACCTGGTCTTAGTTGTACCTCCACTCCAGCAAGGTTCAACATTCCGCCAAGGCCAGCGAGTGCCCCACCTACTAACATTGAAGAAATAAGTAAACGATTTATCGGCAACCCAGCTCTTTTGGCCGCCTCTTGGTTTCCACCCACGACTTTGAGCGCAAACCCCCAGTGACTTTTCTTTAGCAACCACCAAGTTGCGACGGCCAAAGCCACAGCAAAAACAACACCAATGTTTAACTGGCTACCAAAGAGTGAAGATAGCTGAGCGGAGTGACTGAGAGGTTGGCTCTGCGGTTGTCCTGAACTATATCTATCTCGCCAAGGCTGATAGATCAAGTACAACATAATGTCGTTGGCAACAAAGTTCATCAACAGTGTCGTCACGGCTTCGCTAGCTCCAGTTGCAGTCCTCATCAGCGCCGGTATTCCAGCCCATATTGCACCTGCAAGTCCACCAGCTACACCCATAAGCGCCCAAGAGAGCGGCGAGGGAGCTGAAGCGCCAACTGTAAGTCCCACTCCAGTTGCACCTATGGCACCCATTATCAACTGACCTTCGCCACCGACGTTCACCAAGCCCGCTCTTGCTGGAACCGCTACTGCTAATGCCGCTAAGGAGATAGGAACCGCCCTAAGGATTATTTGTTCAACTGATCCCCCATTGAAGAAAGTCGACTGAACAACTACGCTAAACACACTTAACGGATTCGCACCCTTTACGAACACAATTAATCCAAATACGGCCATGGACGCGACGTACGAACCGACCGAAAGATACGCAAGTTTATGACGCTTGAAGGCCACTTTAATGCTCGACGCTAAAGTAGCCGTGGCACCTGTGTTCGACACAACTTCGAGTGGCTTTTGCGAATTCCCCAACTTTAGGGATACCTTACCCACTGCGATCTCCTGACATAAGTCGCCCGATCTCCAAACGATCCGTCAACTTTGGATCCAGTATTCCAACGAAACTACCTTGCGAGATGACTCCAATTCGGTCAGATATGGCTAACAGCTCATCGATATCCTCCGATATGAGCACTACTGCCGTACCGTTTTTCCGGGCCTCCAACAGTAGCGAATGGGTCATTGCTACCGTCTTGACGTCCAACCCTCTGGTCGGGTAGGAAAGAACCAAACATACCGAAGTCTTCGAAAGTGCTAGAGACAGTAGTACCCTTTGGATATTCCCACCCGACAACTGATCAAGTCGTCTTTCACTAGGTGCTAGAGGCAAGCCCACCCGTTCTGCAGTTTCACGAAGCCACTGAGTCGCCAATGCAACATCAAAACGCAGTTTCTTTGACTCGGCAGCCAGCCATAGAGCTGCGTGTTCCGCTACCGAAAGACCTGGAACCACAAACTCCCGGATAGGGTCTGCCACAACCGTACTAATGCCTGCCAATCGAAAGTGTTTTGGGTTTGAAAGTTGAAACTCACGTCCACCAACGGCTATGCGACCGTCATCTATTGCCTTGACTCCCACTAAGACATCTGCCAATTCGCGCTGTCCATTACCCGCGATGCCTGCAATTCCAAAGATTTCTCCTGGCATCACATGAAGATCCATGCCTCTCAGTCCCGTCCCTTCGGGAACTTTGACCCTAAGATCAGATGCTATAAGAGCCGGTTGGTTTGCTTGATTTTCACTTTCACCTGCATTGATTACGGGAGTAACACCTTCTCCGACCATGGCTCTAATCAACTCATCGTTTGTAATACGAGAAGCATCCAGGTCGCTGATCTGACAGACACCTGAACGCATTACCGTAACCCTGTCAGCTATCTCTCGAACTTCGCGCATCTTGTGGGTTATTATCACGATGCCAACACCTTCGCTGCTGAGACGTCGGATAATTTCAAAGAGCGACTCAACTTCATGGGGTGTAAGTACGCTTGTCGGTTCATCCAATATCAACGCTTGTGCGCCTGCTAAGAGTACCTTTAGCAACTCCACACGTTGCCACTCTCCAATGGAAAGATCTCCTACTTTTGCCATCGGATCAACACTGAGTCCGTATCGTTCCGACGCCTCATAAATTTGACGACGAATCAATTCCTTACGGAGAAACCAACCTCCTACTCTCGCATGAAGCGCTACATTTTCCAACACCGATAGAGCAGGGATAAGGCGCAGATCTTGAAACACCATTCCGAGACCAAGAGATCTGGCTTTTGCTGGAGATTCAATGGAAACCAACTTGCCCTTGAAATAGATCTCCCCTTCATCTGGGCGGTAAAGACCGTAAAGAATTTTCATGAGTGTACTTTTACCAGCACCGTTTTCGCCTAACAGTGCATGAACCTCTCCTTGTTTCAAGGAAAATCCCACTGAATCGTTGGCCTTTAAAGGACCAAAGGATTTGGACACACCTTTCACATAAAGAAGAGAGGTGGCGACAGCGTCAGAGTCAACAAGTCTTTCATCTTCAGATAGCATTGTTCCCCCTACCATATGGAACCAGCTTCATCAATGCCAACAGTCAGCATGCGCTCAAAAGCCTTAAAAGAGGACGCTTCGACGACGGCTTGAGACTGTCGAATATGACGTTCAAGCAACTCTTCCGCCTTGGAAGTCTTGCCAAACTTTACGGCACTCACAACGCCAAGGTGTTCTTCAATGGTCACTTCAACTCGACCGGGAGTAAGAAAGTCATGCGTCCTTATGGGGCGAATCCTTTCATTTACTCTTCTGAGTTCCTCGGCGAGTTGCTGATTTCCCGAAGATTCGGCAAGACGACCATGAAAATCTTCATCAAGAAGAACAAATTCCGGATCGCAAGATGGAACCTCAGCACCTAGAGCTACCCACTCTTCTTCGAGTTGTTCAAGCATCTCCATATCACGGTCACCAATGTCATCGACCGTTCTCCGAAGTGCAAACAGTTCAAGAGCCCTACGCACTTCGTACAGTTCTCTAATAATACGAGCACTAGGTACTGCAATACGATATCCACCCTCATGGTGTCGCTCAAGAAATTGCTCTGTGTGAAGACGTAATAACGCTTCCCGAACAGGCGTGCGCGAAACACCAATACGTTCAGCAAGCTTTTCCTCACGCAGTCTTATGCCAGCGGGCACCTCCCCCATCAAAATGCACGACTTAATCTCTTGATACGCCAACATGCTGGCTGTATACACTCCTGTATCCGCACTTCTCATGGAAAGCAAAACTACAAAGAACATATTTCTCCGAAATTGCGATAATGTAAATGGAACATTAATCAACAACCCGTAGCTCATTTGCAGTCCAAGTCATGTACCGTTGACGGATGGGGTTACCACTACTACGGCCACTTTTACGGCTCTGGATTCAAAACAAACGGTATGCCCCACCAAAATAGAGTTACTTGGTATCATGTCTTGCCAGTTAACGAACACTCCCATTTTCTATAGAGACTCCCGCTTGTAAAAGACGGAGTTATCATGATAGAGCTAATGAGGCACATCAGAGAGAGACAAGCGTTGAATGAGCCAATAGTGAAATTTACAGATCCAACAACGGGTGGTGTTGAGAACAGCGTCATATGGTAGAGTACTCAACTTCGATTCTACTTGACTCCTGACCTCCCATAGAGACCAGGTATTGAACGCACCGCTAGGCCCGGATCGCTGCTGCTCTAGAGTGAAATAGATACTGGTCATTAGCAGGTTTCGCTAGCATTGTCCTTGTTGTGGATGCACTTGAGTCTATGATCCCGGAAACTACGCCATCTCTTTGACAATTTCACCAATAACGCTCACCACACCATGAACATTCTGCCGGCATAGCTTGACATTAAATATGGATCCAAAGAAGCTTCGTAAACTGCCCTCTAAAACAGTATTGCTCTTAATGTCCATGAGTGTACGGGTTCTAAGTAACCATCGCCAGATTTCCAACGCTGGGGATCAAACGTCGAACTTTGCTTACTGTGGAGTTCAAACAGGAATCTGGCGAATTATCTCGACATCTAAAGTACGATGACAAAACTTTGAGAACGGTAATCTTGGGTATCGTTCAAGCACATAGTGGAGGTCCGAGATAGTATCGATGTCGCACTCCAAAGCCTTCGATCTCAGCACCTCGGCTTTGTAGCCGTGATCGTCACACTCCGTGTGGTCGGCAAAGGAGTTTTTCCCAAATTTAGCTCTCATTTTAACAGTTGATGGTATTCCAAGGAGATTGGTACCTATGCCCCATCGGTCAGGCACCACCACGAAGTTAGAGCCTCTAAGTTCCAACAACTCTTCAACAACTTCGTTCGAAACGAGAGGCAGATCTGAATGAGCAACGAACGTATAGGCAACTCCATTGTCTTGAGCCCATGTCAATGCATAGTTCACTGACTGATTGAGACCAGGCAGAGGCGATTTGATTACAAGAAGACCCATGGATTGAAGTTCTTCGAAGGTTTCTTCATCGTCACATATCGCGTAAGTCTGTACTGCATTTAGAAAGGTCGTAACTGTATTGAATGCGAACCACCTCGCCAACCGTATCCGCATTTCACCTGTTAGCCCTGGAGACATCCGAGACTTTGCCCTATGAAAATTTTTAATAGGAACAAAGACTGTTACTGTGTCCTTGGGTGTTGGCAGATCTAGCATATCGTCATCATCTATGTTAGTTTGGTAGGACAATAGTTGCTTTGTAGCAGGAGGTGCAAATGGACCAGGCAGAGAGCGGGTCCGCCGCTGATCACTTTGATCGAAATCTTCTGCCTCGACATCTGAAGGAGTACCTCAACAAGACCAAAGTAGAAGACTTTCAGATTCTTGAAGCGCTCGCAAACGATTCGCTTCATCGCCTCGCAATCGACTCGATACTAGGACCTCTGGAAACGCGGATTCCCATGGAAGAGCTGTCTAAGCGTTCGGGAGTTGATTCCTCGGCACTGAGAGCCATCTGGCGAGCACTTGGCTTTGTAGACATCGAAGATGGGAATGGTCTTTATAGCGAAATTGACCTTGAAGCTACCATGGCACTAAAACCTCTCATACGAACGGAACTTGGTAAAGAGATTGCGATAAAACTTGCACGCATTGTGGGTTCTTCCATGGCTCGAATTGCCGAAGCAGAGGTAGTAGCAGCGCTAGTAAGCGAACGTAGTGGTCCAACCTCGACTGTGTCTGACGAAAGTAACCAACATCAAGAACTAGCTGATCGTTTTGCCCGCTTTGCAGAACGCACTGTCCCGGTAGTTCCAGATCTATTAGGTTACGCTTGGCTTAGACACATTCATGCAAGTGCATCAAGAATCGCAACGGCTCAAGATCGAGGCCTCATGGGATCATCACTCATTGAGGTAGCCGTAGGCTTCATCGACATGGTAGGATTTACCGCTCTCTCACAACAACTCTCAGCAAAAGAACTTACAAAAGTAGTTGCTAACTTTGAGGCTCTAGCGTATGACACAGTAGCGGAATTAGGTGGCCGTGTCGTAAAAACTATCGGTGATGAGGTCATGTTCGTTTGCGAAGACGCTGTTTTGGCGACTGAGATTTGCCTTGTGCTTCGAGAGAAATTCTCTGACGATAACTCCATGTCCGCTCAGGTCAGGGCGGGCGTGGCCTTTGGTCCAGTCCTTCCTATCAGCGGCGACTACTTTGGCACCGTTGTCAACCTGGCTTCGAGAATCGTAAATATCGCCTCTCCTGGGACCTTGGTCGTGTCAGACGCAGTACATGACATAATCGACCCGCTAGAGCGCTTTGACAAGTTCGCACTTCGTTCGAGATATTTGAAAGATATCGGTTATGAACAACTTTGGGCTGTCGTAAGAAAGGGTGAGTTATCTGTAAATGAGCTCTGAAGAAGTTTACGATGAGGCCAGTTCATGATTGGTGTGGATGAGGTGGGACGCGGTGCCTGGGCAGGTCCTTTGGTAATCGGAGTTGTTCGATCTCAACCAGAGTTACTTGCAGATATGCTTGAAAGAAAAACAAGAGCTTCTTTAGATGCAAAAGGTTATACGCCATTGTATTACGACTCTAAAGCTCTATCTAAAAAGAGACGAGAAGATCTCGCGAGTTTGATCCACAAGAATGCTCTCGACGTAAGAGTTGGCGTTGCTTCTGCGAAAGAAGTTTCAGAGTTGGGAGTTACTAGGGCTCTCGTTACCGCCTATAAACGTGCGGTTATCAATATGGCTATCTCTAAAGAGAGAATATTTCTAGATGGAAAACATAACTACTTGGCACAAGTCGCAAAAAGCCAAGTCCACTGCCAGGTAAAAGGCGACACATTAAATCCCGTAATAGCAGCAGCGTCTATCGTCGCAAAGGTTTATAGGGACTCACTTATGCAAGAAGCAAGCCGTCACTATCCTTACTATGGCTTTGAGAGTAACGTTGGTTATCCAACCAGAACACATATAAGCGGCCTTCAAGGATGGGGTATGTGCCCAGAACATCGCCATAGCTGGTCTTTCGCACACGACCTTCCCTTTGGTCCGCTGTGATGTGAAGTTGTGAATTTATCAGATACTATTTAGTACTAAATTACTGATGAAAAGAGCGGTGACCTCAAAATGAAAGAGAGAAAGTGGCACATCGAAGGCACTTTAGACCCTTCTGATCCGATGCCGCTTTGGGCTCAACTAGCAGGTGCACTCAGAGATGCAATCCTGCGGGGTGAATTTGAAGGAGGATTTCCGTCAGAGCTTGAACTGAAGGGACTCTTTGATGTCTCTCGAGCGACGGTGCGTGAAGCGATAAGGAGACTGAAAGAAGAGGGTATGCTTCAGTCCCGTCAGGGATCTGGAACCTATGTAAATGGTCCTCATTCTTTCGATCGGATGCAGGTAAGCAGTTCCTCAATAGCTCGGGCAATTCAGGAACTTGGTTTAAGCGAAACCTCTCAGGTAATTGGTCTGGAAGTCGTCGAAAACGACAGGGCAGGACGCGCTCTAGCCCTTCCTGACGGGGAAAAAACTCTGTTGGTATCAAGAGTGCGACTAGGATCTGGCGTACCAATGGCCTTAGACCACTCATGGTTAAAGCTTCCCGAGGCGTTACCGTTACTGGGTTCCGACCTTTCTCAGGGAGCTCTTTACGAGAACATGGTGGAAATTTGCCAGATATTGGTAAGTGGAGGTGTGGATCGCTATAGAGCGGCTGTAGCTACGGCATCTGAAGCGCAGTATTTGTCATTGGATCCGGGTACTCCTGTAATTGTCGCTGAGCGAATTGCTTATTCCGGCGTAACTCCCATTGAATATAGACGCTCTACCTTGGCCTCGAAACGGTTGGCCCTAAGTGCGGCCTGGGGTTTTGTACCTGAAATCAAGGGTGAAGGTACTTCGATTCTTTAGCCATATCACATGAAGGAGGGTTTTGGAAACTTATATACATGGCCATCAGGAAAGCGTTCTGACCATTCATCGCGCTCGTAATGTTAGCAACTCGGCACCATACCTTCTTGATTTATTGGATGGAATAGAGTCGGTACTTGATGTAGGGTGTGGTCCGGGAAGCATAACCAAAGACTTCGTAGATAGCTTCCCTCATCTGTCAGTGGTTGGGGTGGACCAAGACCCAACAGTCTTGATTAACGCGAAAATGGAACACAGCACGAAGCGAGTATCGTTTGCCGTCGGAAGTGCCTACCAATTGCCCTGTGACGACAAGAGCTTTGATCTCGTTCATGCTCACCAGGTTCTCCAACACGTAAAAGATCCTCAAAGGATCGTCAGGGAGATGATGCGAGTCTCAAGACAATACGTAGCTTTTGCTGATGCCGACTATGAAGCAATGTTTTGGTGGCCGCTAAATGATGGACTCTCCCGCTGGATGGAGATCTACCAGCAGATTGCTAAAGCTAATGAAGTCGACCCCAATATTGGAAGAAAGCTTCCCGAACTGATTCGATCAATGGGCGCAGTCCAAGTGCAGGTGTCGACGTATGCTTTTGCACATACTACCCAAGAACAGTGCATCTGGTGGGGCGATGCATGGTCCGAGAGAGTACTGACCTCCAACTACGCTCACGAAGCCATCAGATTGAACCTGTCGACTAGACAGGAGTTAGAAGAGATCTCGAACTCCTGGAAGCTGTGGGCCCGAGCTCAAGGCGCAATCTTTATCGTTACCAACGTTGGCGTGTTGGCAACTATGACCTAGGTTATGGCACATAACTCAAGGTTTATCATCGTCATTCAAACTTTGCAGCCATAACCCATCTACTAGAACACTTAGCATTGACTGGTGTCTAAGTTCTGTTATCTGGCTAGCCTAATTGTATGAACAAAAAGTATGTGTGGATTCTTCGAGCATCTTCCGTCTGGGTCTTTTATACCTGGAGCATTTTGATCAAGAATATGGTAAAGGACAAGACGCACTCTATTAGATTTCGGTTAGTTCATATCCTTTTGGCTCTGGTATCTCTTGGTTTTGGTGCTGCAGTATGGAACGTCTCTAGCCAGATCAACCTAGACAAATCAAGAACGGTCTAGACGAGGTTCGACTCAGAATAGAACAACATTCTGTGGCTCGAGGGAACTCATAACCAAGAATTGACAGCAAATCAACAAGTAATCGAGCGTCATTAGAAGCTCTCGTATATAGAGTTCGTATATATCACATCCGCGGACATATGGAGATATGTCAGCAGTTCTTCGAAGACGACAATAGTCTGTGCCGCAACCACTGTCTTTACCTGCAAGCAGGCCTTATTGTGTCGACCAGAGTCAAGAACAAATTACCTTAAATCATGAATACCAATTTACTCTTAGCTCCATGACTACCAGCGTTCCTCACCAAGACCCACGTAGTTAGAGTCAGCTCAGCACAAAGAGTCCAAAACCTTCCAAGAAATCTTCCAGAAAGTATGGCGCATCGAGCCTAAGAGCTCGAATAGTTCCCATGCGTCATGCACTTGATTGCCTTTTCCGAAGCGAGTGATTATAAACCAAGAGTTCGTTCCGCGGATCAAGGTGGTCTTGTGTAGTCATAATCACCATCACAAGACCACCTTCCCGCTCCTGTCCTGTAGTCATGGAATTGCGAAGGCGACTAAGTCTCCTTTATGCAACTTCCTGCCATTGCCCCTCGAACAATCGACGATACATTTTTCCAGATTCGTCGATTTGAAAGAGATGAATCCAACTGTTATCTACCAATTCACGTACTAAGTCATGTCGAGAAATAATGTCATCCATCTCTCCCTGAGGTGCTTCAATCAGTACATTGAGCCGGATAGGTTCATGGATCCAATTATTGCCATCGTGTAGAGACTGTAGAGCAAAGCCGACACGTAGATCTCCACCGTTTCCTTCAAGAACTCCAATTGATCCACCAACAACATTGTGCAGTACTTTATTGCCGCTACCAAAATGAAAATTGTCAACCATGGAGCCGTAGTACTGCATATTGATCCAGTTTGCCACCACCATAGGTGCCGTCATGATCAGCTCTAGTGTCGCGAAACCGCTATCTTTTCGCCAGTCATAGTCATGCAAAAAAGCACGGCCTGCCAGATCAACGCCCTTGGTTCGTTCGCGAGGGGCAGCGATAAAAGCACCATTACCGGCCAGAGCCCACTCGGGTCTAACCTCTGCCCAGTCTCGAGTTCGTCGCCGCATATCCTGCGTAACTGCAGTGGGAGATAGAGAGGATGTGCCCAACAAGTTAGCCCGCTGCATTCGCGTAAGTTCTCCTGCATCAGCAAGCCATTTACGCAGTTGCGTCAAGTCTTGGGCGTGTGTGGATGGTAGATCCTCTGTATCGAAAAGTGTAACTTCATCGGTCGTTGTATCGTGTAATCCAGCAATGAAATAGGTGTCTTTAGGGATCTTGATTCCCTTTTCCTCGAGACCGCGTCGAGTCATTGGATCGTTGAGCAATGCAGCGGCAATCCTGGCACTAGCTTCTCCCGTCTGGCCAGCACATGCGCCACAATCGAGTCCGGTTCCTTGCGGGTTATTTACCGTGGTACTACCGTGACCCGCTAGCAGCACGATTCGAGCAAATGTTTGCGTAAGACCCATATTGTTCAAGATGAAGCCACCAACCGATGCTAGGTCGTTCTTTGGAATACCTACATTTTTATCACCAGAGCCTGACGAGCCAATCGCGGTGAGCTGCGGTCGAAGCTTCTGTTTCATCTCGACATTGAGTCCCTTGTCATCAGGATGAGGTACCGTACGTGTCCAACCCATGCTGTCACCAAAGAGTTTCGGGATATATACCAACCCTGTCGATTCAACAAACGTGAAGGTCGATACTGCTGACGTTTTAAAACCCTTCCATGCAGTGGCGACTCGAAGTCGTAACTGTCTCTTGGTGACCTCACGTTTCGTCTCATCCTCGTCTGTATGGCTTAGACCTTCCCACACTTGATATGGAGGATTGAATATAACAGGAAGATGCCCTTTGGGCATGTCTGCTCCAAAAGGAACATACTCCATGAGGACCCCAAAGAAGCCTGCAAAACCCAAAGTCTGTACTCCTGGAGCCACCGTCTCCAGTGCTCGCCGAATAATCTCTGAGCGCACATCTATACAAAATGCAGCCTGTACGGCGGGTCGCTCGTCTGCTTTGTTGCTCGGCAATGACGAATTCAAGGACTTCGCTAATGAACGCTCATAGCCAATCTCCAACGCTCTTTGCAATATAGGATCAACGTGCTTGGTCGGATCTTGCGCTTCTTCATTTTTCTGAGATCGCAGTGCCAGATGCCATTTTCTTGGTAAGCCGGTGTCGGAATAAATTTTGAAAAGAATAACATCCCAACACACCCGAACAGCAAGAAGGTCACGTAACGTTTGATCGGTATCGCCCTTCAGCTCTGCCTGCCAACGTAAATATCTGGTCCAACCAGCCCATCCTCCGATACTCAAAAGCGACGCCAAAAGGTAATCGTCAATCAAGTCCGAAGGAATCGAGAGTTCCGCAAGCGCCCAAGCAATTGCCTCAGTAGCAACTACCGGAAGAGAAGTAATGACATTTTTGACCCCTCTCAAACCCATTATTCGGAGGCTCTTGTCGAAACTCATAAACTTAAGCCAGCCTCCGTATAACGATTCGTCACGCCACGGCATAGTCCATACAGCCTGTCCCTCGTCAAAATAGGCGGCACAATAGTGGCTGATCCTTTCCACAATAACTTTAGACCAATCACGATTACTACCCTCTGAGACCACATCGCTGAAGAGGGGAAATGGAGGGGCTTGGTCTGCTTGTGGCTGCTTCATTGCACGTTCAAGCTGGGCTACGTCCCACATACTGCGCATTTCCTTCAGCGCATCGTCAAGATCCTCTCTGGCGATTCGTCCGCTAGCAATCTTATCTTCATAAAACGATCGCGGCATGGTCAAACCCTCGCCTGTCATCTTACGAAGAATCTGATCAGCTTCCCAGAAAGGTTTGTCCCGCAGCCCAAAGTATGGATTAACCGCAACAAAGTGTTTAAGTGGCCAAAGAGGAGCAATCTTCATGCAGGCTCTATCGACCGCAACATCAATGTTCTGATAACGTGGCGCATCTGTCTCAACTGGTTTCATCTCGCACTCCCCTCAAGCGACTGCGTACGTAAATTTCGTGGGTCCATTTTCATCTTCTTTCTTGTCTTTGTTATGTCCAAAAACGTCAGCTTGCTAAGCACAATGTCAACGTACATTCCGTTATAAATACTCATATACATGGCCTGCCAGAAGCGTGAGTTTTGCATGCGTGGCATAAGTTGCTGAATATGCAAAAGAGACACAAAGGTTAAAACGATTAGAGCGAGTAACCAGATCGAGATATGATCAGCCTGTTGAGCATCACTTGGAACACTCGGTCCGAGCACGTAAGCAGATATATCATGCAGCCCGAAGTATGCCGTACAAACAATAATGCTCAATAAAGCGGTACGAAACAAGAGAGCCCCAGCTCCAAGACCAGACCTATTGAGACCTTGCAACAGGAGATGACTCATCGCAATGGCAACTATCACCCCTATTGTTAGGAGGGTGGGCTGACTTTGCAGGTGGATACCAAACACCAGAGCAACTCCAAAAGTCACTAGTCCTGAAATCACAATCGACAGTTCAGCTCGTACAAGCGTTTGCTTTATCTTCAGTTTCCGAATCGTCGGTCCACGAAAATTGTCTACCACGCTTCCAGAAGAAAGGAACGCATGTGCCTTGTACACAGAGTGGGCCACAATATGAAGCACTGCAACGCTATATAGACCGAGGCCGCACTCCATAAGCATGAATCCCAACTGCGCAGCCGTTGAATACGCCAGAGACTCCTTGATATTCGTTTCCGCCATCATCATGAGAGATGCCATGCCAGCCGACAGAAGTCCTACGATTACAAGGACAATCCAGGTCCAGCTAACGTGAGTAATCATGGAACTAGTACGAAGAAGTAAGAATGCGCCGGTATAGATCAAGCCCGCGTGCAGTAACGCCGATACCTGCGTAGGTGCCTCCATGACCTGAACAAGCCAGCCATGCAAGGGAAATACGCCGCTCTTCAAAATAGAGGTAAGTACTATCAGTCCCGCCGCAATTTGTAAACTTGCTGGAAGACCTCCATGCCAAGCATGCATCCACTGTGCAATTCCTGAAAACTCTACTTGCCTCGTGGTGCGTGCTATGAGAAGAAATGCAATCAAGAGACTTATATCAGCGATGCGAGACAACAAATATTTTTTCCGTGCTGCCACTACAGCAAGTGGACGTTCACGATAAAAAATCAGAAGTTGATGCAAAGACAGGCTTGCCAACACAAACAAGATCCAAAATGCCCAGATGTTGTTCGTCAGGATCAACAGTAGAAATACCCCTACAGTCAAACTCAACCACTTATGGAAACGTCCCTCGTGGGCATCGCCCACCATATATGAGGCGGAGAATCTAGAAACGATCATTCCCATGAACGAGACCAAAAGAAACATTATGAGCGTCAACGGATTAATCAATGTTGCGATAGCAAGAGCTCTTAATCCTAAAGGTAAATTAATCGTCAGGTACGTCAGCGAATGTTGGGGTACCGTGACGTAAATTGCAGCTGCAGCGATGGCGCAAGTCAACGCAAACCAAGTTGCACGATTACTAAGCGTTTTGGCCCAGCCGACGTGATCATCGGCGCGTATTCCGATAAGAAGACCCACCAGCAACAATGGCAATGGCGCCACTAAAATGAGCGTGGATACAATGTCGATAATCATACAAAACTCCTATGTCTGTGAAATTGAAATGTAAACCGTGCCTGCACGTCTTCGTCACATTAAGTAGCCTTTGCGAACACTGCCAAATAAGTTGACGCACCAGGCGCGTAGCTCAGCGGATCGAAAATCACCTAATCGTTTTCTTCAAGTCCACTTCCGCCCTTTTTGTCATGTCACAACCACCACCGCCTTCTTGGAGCATCGTACGTATTCTTCTTCGTGAATTACTGTACATATCTTAGCCCAGAGTTAATGGTCGAATCTACTCATTTCATAATTACGCAGTGGGATTTACGAAATCGACTACGATTAGCATCGTGGCGGATCTTAATTTAATGAAAAAAGAGGTGGAGAAGCCACCTTGGACGTTCCTTACCAACCATGGCCATGTTCTGATCTGCATATGTAGTGATCCTGGTATCCGAGGGCGTGATATCGCTGCACAAGTTGGCATTACTGAACGAGCTGCACAAGCTATAATTGCTGATCTCGTTGACTCTGGTTACATTCGCCGGACTCGAGTTGGGCGAAGAAACCACTACTTGATCAATCCAGAACAACCTTTCCGACACCCCCTCGAGCAAGCGCACAGGATCGGCGAGTTGCTTCAGCTGCTTACAGATACTCATGCCAACGCATCTCAAAACCGTACAATCGAAATGTCGCAATCAAGCTCCGCTGGTTAAATCCTGCGTAGGCGGTATCCCAACCTTGCGAACACATACTCAGAGACTGACTCCACTTGAATTAATGGGCTGCGGCTAATCATTTTGTCGGGACGACAAGCTGCAGCCTCTTGTATGGACTACGACTCCTAAGTCTCATTGTCGCTTTGACACAATTTGTTGCTTTGACACAATTTGTTGCTTTGACACAATTTGTTGCTTTGACACAATTTGTTGCTTTGACACAATTTGTTGCTTTGACACAATTTGTTGCTTTGACACAATGCAACAGTGCGAGGGTTTTGACGCTTCAGGAGATTCAGGTCTTCTCTTTTTCCGATACCAAAGCATATTTGACGCAAATGTTCTCCGCATTTGTTTTTATCGATAGTCAGCTTGGTTTCTGTCAAAATCGATGCAATATTTTCATCGAGTAAGACCCATGTACAGAATCGGCAATTTCTCAGGCAATCTCTGAACATGATCAAGGACCACATAGTTGTTAGCGCCGAAAATACGCGATACATACTGGTCAGCTCTGGGATCAAGACTGAGACAATAGGTTGAGATCCCCACTCTTACAAGCTCCTCAACGGCCTTTTTT
>JAJYGA010000140.1 GCA_021785255.1 Actinomycetes bacterium | reverse complement strand
ATCCAAAAAACCACTTGCCGAGCGATTGGAGGTCACGCTGTTGCAGTCACGGACTGAACTATTGCACTTGGATGTCGACCCCAACAGTTGTCCTTTGAAACTGAACGTGGAGTGAATCGACAAACTTGATCCACTCCACAATAAAATCAAACGGGCTTAAAGAGTGAGTCCGCTGTTATTCAAACCAGCAGTCACTTTAGTCAGCTATCATGACAAACGTGTAGGGGCTCTAGTAAGAAGAGCGTCGTCTACCTTGGAAAGCACCATCATGAGAAGACCGTCCTCGTGACGAGTATCCCCCGCCGCTTCGTGACGAGCCACTTGATACACTTCGTTTTTGAGAACTCCAGCGAGATCCAGAAGACGTCGACCGTGAATGGTCTTGTGTATGAACCTTGTATTCTTGTGCATTCAGTTGTTCGCCTTGAGCAATTCCCGCGAGAGCGGGATCGTTGATGTCCACCTTCAAAATAGGTTGAGATAGTCCTAACAAATCTTGAATTCGAAGCAAAGAACGTACTTGGTTTCCTTGTACAAATGTAACCACGACGCCAGTTTTGCCTGCTCTAGCCGTTCGTCCTGATCTGTGGACGAAAGCCTTCTCATCATCTGGCATGTCATAGTGAACTACCAGATCAAGACCAGAGATGTCCAATCCCCTTGCAGCAACATCAGTCGCTACCAGGACCTGGGTTTTACCCTGAGCAAATCGGCGCAAGACTCTCTCGCGGGCTGATTGTTTTATTGCACCGGTAAGGAGTTCTGCATCTGCACCATCTTCGTACAAAGTTTGTGCAACTACTTCAGCAGAATCTCTCGTTCTAACAAAGACCAAAGAACGTTCTGCACCTTGGGTTACCTTGGACAACAGGGCGTTTTTATTTCGAGAGTCCACATACAAGAAGTGATGTGACATAAGTTCAGATCGATCTTCATCTTGGGCGACTTCATGAGTAACGGGATTATTCATGTGACGTTTGCGAAGAACGTCTACATAACCATCAAGAGTGGCTGAAAACAGCATTGTTTGGTGGTCGTTCCCGACATGAGAAAGAATCTCCTCCACGTCTGGTAAAAAGCCCATGTCGGCCATCAGGTCTGCTTCGTCTAGAACAATTCGCTCTAAGGAGTTCATGTAAAGAGCGCCTCTACCAATTAGATCAAGTAATCGTCCTGGTGTTGCGACCACGATACTCACGCCTTTGCGTAAAGCTCTAATCTGCCTGTCTATCGGAACTCCGCCATAGAACGCTTCAATCCACACCTTCTTAGATGGGTCTGTCTGTGAGAGAGAAAACAGTACGTTACGTACTTGTAAGGCAAGCTCGCGAGTCGGAACTAATACCAGAGCGTTTGGGGCCAACGGTTTAGATCTTTTTGCAAGTTGGACGAGCGGGATACCAAATGCGAATGTCTTTCCTGAACCAGTCGAAGCCTTGCCACATACATCTTTGCCATCAAGTGCTTCTGGAATCGCGGCGGTTTGAATCTCTGACGGAGTCTCGATTCCGAGGCTGGACAACGCGCGAATAATTGAATCGCTGACACCAAGGTCCGCGAAGGATTTAATTGAATCCAAGTTAAATTCCTAATCTTTCTAGTTAGTTACAAGTGCAGCTTCTAAGCTCCCTTGCTAACCAAGATTGTAAGGAACAACGAAGGCACTCTCACGTTCCAATCGAACGTTGTGTAAAACGATACCATCCATCACCAAAGTTCCGTCATGTAAACGTTACAAAAGTCATATGAACTTTAGGCGAGACTCGCTATCGCCCCTCTTTGAAGAAGCCTCATATCACAGCTAGCGGTGGCGCTTCAACTCCGAAAACCTTAGGTCCAAAGCTAGTGTTCTTACGGAGTTGAATAAGATGCCTGCCTCTTCATCTATAGGTATCTCTGAGAAGATGGGTCCGTATACACCAATACCGTTTCTTAGTTCCAGGATCGGCGACCCCGTGTCCTCTCCGCCTAGCTGGTGAGCATAGTTGTGGATCTGCGCGAGTTGGCTGTCCAGAGCTTCTTGTTCGCAAGCGTCAAGATAGTGCTGGAGTTTAAGGTCTCTAAGTATCTGCTCAACTACTTTCACCGAGATGTCATCACCGTTTTCGAACCATGCATTGCCCAGTGCTGTGTAAAAAGCAAACACATCTGAGTTGTGTTCCGCTACTGTCATTTGAGTTATCACCCTAAGGGCTTTTGTCGAAACAATCAAAGCCTCTTCGTACTCGGTGGGAACGTTCCCTTTATTTAAGATGGTTAGAGAAAAGGGCCTCCAACGGATCTCAAAGTTCAGGACTCTGCCTGCTTCAACGAGCCATCTGGAAGTTTTCCAAGTCCAAGGACACACCGGATCAAAGTAGTACGCTACCTCGTTTTCCGTCAATTTCGAAAGTAACACGATCCTCCTCTAATCCCCAGGCATAACAGAACTAACCTCCTTTAAGTGAAGGTAACGAAAAGACAGCTGGTCTTTCGCCGTCCTGTCTATTCATTTGTTGCGTCGTCAGTATGCAAGTTCAACAACCAGAGACTTGATCTTAGTCCATTTTGCTCTTTGGCAGGAGCAACCAGATGCTCATTACTTGACTTGTATATGGGTTCAACAACGGCAAAGAAACTGAAGCCATCTGATACCAGCTCCGCCACCAAATTAAGCTCTATTTAATTTCAAAGTTGTGATAACAATTATGGTTACACATTGATGGTTGACACTGTGAATAATTGTACGTTAAATTCTAAGACGGTCGCTACAACGTGCAGTCTTTCTACAGTTTCATCAAGATACCTAACTGCTTTTTGTCCAATCCAACAAAAGCTTTTATTATATTAACCAGTCGTGATAGACACAGTTACATCTCCGCTGCACTTAGAAGCTATCCTTATGGATAATACCTATAGTTGATCACTCTGTAATGTAAACCTGTTTTGATCTCGACAGTTGACAGTTGACAGTATTTCAAGTGGACATAGACTTATCTCGGCGTTATGTCTCTTACTAGCAGATATTACGAGTCGAAAGGAGATGGTGATATGAAAGTACTGGTACTTGGGGGTGATGGATTCTGCGGGTGGCCTACATCCTTGCATCTCTCTGCTAAAGGACATGAGGTGAAGATTGTCGACAATCTCAGCAGGCGCTACATCGATACAATTTTGGAAGTCGACTCCCTTACTCCAATCACCCCCATCGGCACTCGATTAGCGACATGGGAGACAGTAAGTGGAAACACAATCACCTTCGAAAACATGGATATCGCTCACGAGTACGACTCTCTGGTAAGACTTCTCAGAGAATTTAAACCCGACGCAATCGTACACTTTGCCGAACAGCGTGCAGCTCCTTACTCTATGAAGAATCCAAAAGCAAAGAGATACACTGTCGACAATAATGTCAACGGTACCCACAACTTATTGTGCGCTTTGGTGGAGTCGAAAGTTGATGCCCATGTAGCTCACCTTGGAACCATGGGTGTATACGGCTATGGATGGTCAGGAAGTGCCCCCATACCAGAAGGATACCTTCCTGTTAAGGTTCAAACGCCTGAAGGTGAGTTAACTCGTGAGATATTGCACCCTGCGAATCCAGGATCCGTCTATCACATGACAAAGACTCTGGATCAACTTATGTTCGCATTTTATGCCAAAAATGACGGGGTAAGAGTAACTGACCTTCATCAAGGAATAGTATGGGGCACTCAGACGCCAGAGACTATCCAGGATGAAAGATTAATTAACCGCTTTGACTATGACGGAGACTATGGTACGGTACTAAACCGCTTTCTCATGCAGGCTGCGTATGGTCATCCTCTCACGGTTCATGGTACAGGTGGACAAACTCGTGCCTTTATACACATTAGAGACACGGTAAAATGCATAGAGCTTGCGCTTGATAATCCTCCACAAAACGGGGAAAAGCCAGCAATTTTCAATCAAGTTACTGAGACATTCAGAGTACGAGATTTAGCAAAACTCATTGGTGACATGACCCATAGCGAAGTCATGTACATGGACAATCCTCGTAACGAGGCAGAGGAGAACGAACTCATTGTGGAGAACGCTCAGTTCCTTAGCCTTGGACTGGAGCCCACAACTCTCTCCGCGGGCCTCCTTGAAGAGATTCAAGACATCGCCTCCAAGTATAAACTTCGAGCTGACCGGACAAAGATAATTGCCACATCGAAATGGAGAAGTTAACAGCTTCCAGATTAAAAGGTGCACCGATTAAGCTTCTGCGTTGTAAGAGCTAGAGGTCTGATACAACGACGGATTCTGTCTAGCTGCCACTCAGCGTTGTCCAGTTAGTTTCTCTCATTGGGCAGTTCGACTACTAACTGGCCGGGTCAAAGACGGCAGCAGCTACCAATACGATTCGAAACAACTCAAATAGGTTATCGCGTCGTGCTTGGACTCTTCTTTGTGGTGGTCATTTTGTCAACTTTGTCCAGCGCCTCGGCCCATCGGACTTCGTTACAGACT
>JAJYGA010000007.1 GCA_021785255.1 Actinomycetes bacterium | reverse complement strand
CTCACCAACTAGCTGATAGGTCGCGAGCCCCTCTAGAAGCGATAAATCTTTCCTCAACCTTCCATGCGAAAGAGAGAGGGTATCTGGTATTAGCACCGGTTTCCCGGTGTTATCCCTTACTTCAAGGCAGGTTACTCACGTGATACTCACCCGTTCGCCACTTAAGTACTTCAGGTATTGCTACCTTGGTACCTCGTTCGACTTGCATGTGTTAGGCACGCCGCCAGCGTTCGTCCTGAGCCAGGATCAAACTCTCCATCGAAAACGTGTCTAGATAGAAACTACCTAGATACGACTTGATGCATCGTTTGTGCTTTGTCTTAAGCACACCTATATCTAGTTACCTATATGTAGTTGTTGCTAAAGGCTAAAGCGATGCTGGCACATCTTCGAACTAATTGTTATGTTGTCCGTTATCTGTGCTTATTGACTTATAGAACCCTATATGTACATGAGAGATAGACAGAGCTTTCTAGATATCTACCTATAGGTAGGCATCTAGTCATCTACAGATCTATGTCATGTACGGGTCCCGCACTTACATGTCTGTCCTTATTCCGTTTTCAAGGAGCTACTGGTACTTCTTCGATTGGTACCACCCACCAAATGGGAGTTATAAAACTAGTTGGAGGGAAGATTTAATCGGTCGTTTTGGAAAGAATTTCTGCATTACTTTTTACTTGTTCACAAACACCCTGATAAAGTATGCTGGTACAAAAATATGAAACTAAATATGTGTAATTTAACAATTCACACTTCATGATCTAGACTCGAGAAGCACATGTCAAATACTCAAGATACGCCCTCACAGATCACTCTCGGTGATGTTTTAGGACAAACCTATCTCGGTCTACGCCTCGTGGTGGGTTCTAACAACGATCTCAAACGACTCGTGAGTGGAGCTCACGCCATAGAGGTTGCCAACCCTTCAAGGTGGGTGTCGAGCAACTGGCTCGCTTTAACCACAGGCCTTAGACTCAAGTCTCGTCCGCAAGCTCAACGAGAACTTATACAAGAACTCAAAGCCAGCGGTATTACAGCACTTGGTTTTGGACTTGGAGTCAACTTCAATGCAATCCCCAAGGCTCTCATTGAAGAGGCAGAGGCTCTTGAGTTTCCGCTCTTCAGCGTTCCTTACACAACGGGATTCGCCGAGGTAATCGCGTTTGTAAATCAATCACTGGCAAGTCCGCATCTCAATACACTGCTTCGATTCGTTTCCATGCAGGACTACCTACTTTCTTCCCTTTCTGAACCCGCTCCTTTAAGCTCAATCTGCAATCGCATGTCTCAACTCCTACGCGTAGAGGTGATGATTCTAGGAACGCAATACGAGATTATCGCATTTGATCAAAGACACAACGACGTCAATAGGCACAAAGAAGTGGCGGAGGCAGTAAAACGTCAGTTGCAGATAGAACTCCCACACTTAGAGAACGCTTCGTCGTCTCAACGAAAAGACAAAACTGGACACCACTTCAGACCATGGACACCAAGTTCCCTAAACGAATCAGAGTTTGACAAGGAAGATCGTGTTGAAGCAGCTGAGTACGTCTCAGCAGTAATCGACTTCAATACCATAGATCTTGCGGGAACTGCTATATCGGTTGGAAGCCGCCACGCCATCGTGGGGTGGTTAGTCACCTTAGACACCGCAGCATCAGGATCATCCGCACATCTAAGACTTCCGCTTCTTCGGTCAACTGCCCATCTTATTGCAGCAACCTTACAGCAACGAGAAAATTCCCTTCGAGCAACTGACATAAAGAGGCGAACGCTAATGAAAGAGTTAGCGACAAACCCCTCAATACAGCAGAATCAGACGTCATCAGAGTCGCACACTTCACTTCGAAGACACTCAGTTGAAAACCTCATATCGATTGGAATAGAGACCGAATCTGCAGGTTGGATCCTTCACATAGAGCCATTTGAACTTCCACGCCGTGGATCTTTGACAATCAATGAGCTAAACCAGATTGCGACTAAAGTCGTCTACCTACTGAAGTCTCCTTACCTCATAGATCTCCTTCCTAAAGGAGTAGCCATCTATGTACAAGACGAAGATTTCGAGTTCGAAAGTTTTGTCAATGCACTAGTGGAGTCGACCTCTTTTTTAATCGGCATCTCCGAACGCTACGTCGGCCTTCGACATCTGCCACAGATGATGAGAGAAGCCGAATACTGCCTCTCTCTCTTGAGGGAGACACATTCTATGACTGGCAACATCGGAGATCGGGTACGTAGTTTCCAAGAACTTTCGCTCACCGAGTTTGTAGAGTCTTACGTTCCTAAAACTGTTCTAAGACAGCGACGCCTAAGCCTCATTGAACCGATCTTGAATCAGCCAACTCTAATACGCACAATTCGAGTTCTACTGAAACAGAATCTAGATATCAACTCTGCCGCCAAGGAGTTAGATATTCATCCTAACTCCTTACGCTATCGCGTACAAAAAGTCGAGTCAGAACTAGGAATATCTTTAAGAGACTTTCACGATAGCGTAGAACTCTTTTTAGCGTTAAGAGGAGGAGATTCTAATGGTTAGAAGTGTTTAGGTTCATATCAGAGGTCTTGAACAAATGATCATATCGATCTATAAAAAACCCTTCGTAGTTGGGATATCTCTCCAACAAGAAGAGTACGTCTTCCCCTCCTGCAACCAAAGCAGTAGCCAAAGCATCACAAAGCCAGAGTTCCTCTCCGACTACCGTTGCAGACACGCCTGACACTTCCTTACCAATGGGGTTGATAATATGAGAACCCCGCTCATAGACTCCTGAGGTCGCAACCGCATTCTCCACGTTCACTATGGCACAAAGTTCCTCTCGATAGCGGGGGTGTTGGACACCTATTTGCTGCCTCCATCCAGGCACAAGTGCAACATCACCTCCACCATTTATACCTCCTGAGCGGACTCCATTCACCTTCAGGACCTCAATCGCCTTCTCGATTGCCCAGCCCTTCACCAAACCAGTAGGATCGTAACCTCCGGGCAGGGCCCAAGGATCAAAGAACCCTCCCGTTATCTCGAGGGCCTTATAACATAGCAACATAACCTCGTCGAACTCACTAGAGGGTTCTTGGACTTCTCCGCGACGAAATCTCGATAACTCCGACTCATGGATCCACAGGCTAAAACGTGTCTCGATGTGGGCAAGAACTAGGACAGCCTCGTCAATCGCATCACTTAACATCTCTTTGGTAGCGCCTTCGGCATCGACATAGAAGTTAAACACAGTTCCCATGGCCTCTACCGAACGAGAGATCATTTGAAGTGAAGTTTATTTAGCGCGTCTTGAAGTGACATTGCATAAGCCTCACTGGTATAGGTAGCACCCGTAATGAGAAGGATATGAGTACCATTTGCTTTTAGTACCTCAGACCGTAACCTAGGAACTATCTGCTGCTCTATCTGAGAAGAGTACGCGTCCAAAGTTGTTACCGAGCTAACGCCAACATTAACGATCTTGTTATTTGCGACGGTGACCTTTATGGCAATCTGCCCATATCCGTAGTTAATAGACTTTCCAACGGAGGAACCGTTCACAACAGAAGTTGCACTTTGCACTGGGGTGGGCCTCTTGGGAGAGACCGACCCTCTTTTCGGTGTTGTTGATCCTCCGGCTCCCGGTTGTTTGCTCCCAGCTAGCTTAGTGGTGGCGTTGAGTGACGTGGCATTAGCTCCATGGAGCAACGTAACACCAAAGAACCCTCCAACTGCCGCCACTATCACCGTAAAGAACTTCTTCATTCAAAGACCTCCGTCACAGGCTATAAGCTTCTTCGTGTAATGCGTCGTAGAAAACTCCTGCTCGGAGAAGGGCTCTTTGCAATGCATCTACGAATCCATCAGATCCACATATAAATATCTCTCGATCTCGCACGTCTTCGACTACCTTTGTCAGATCTTCCATACTGACCTGGTTCCGAGATCCTATAACTTTATGTATTGAACCCTTCTTATGTCTTATAAGTTCCATGAGCTCATCCAGAAGAACGAGATCGTCTTCAGACGAAGCGCGAAAAACCACAACAGGCGCTGACTTGGGAGGAAGATCTTCTATCAATGCACGTGCAGCTGTAATCCCAACTCCACCAGCAAATATTGCAACCTTCTTGTCCGGGACTCTAGCTGCGTATGTCGTAAAAGAGCCATACGGGCCCTCGAAAAATACCTTTGTCCCTATCGGAACCTTGGAGAGGTCAGCAGAAAAGTCACCTACGGCCTTAACTGTAATACGAATGTACGGGTCACGCGGTCTCGCAGATACCGTAAAGGGATGTGCCTGCCACCACCTACCCCTAGTCAAGAATCTCCATTCCATAAACTGACCACCAGAAATTTTCAACTTATGAAGATCTCGACCTTGCATTATTATCGAGACCACGTCAGGACCCTCTTTTTGTATCTCCACCACCTCAAGCTTGTGTCTATAGGATCGATAGCTAGGAAGTAAGATGCGATAGATGATAACAAGTAGCGCCGCCACTAACCATGCGACAGTCCAAGACTCTTGAGCTAACGGATGCCCCACAAAAGATGGGCCTAACACGACTTCGTGGGCAAAGGACAATATGAGAGCCGCGTACATAAGAAGATGGACTAGCCACCAATACTCCCTTGGAATATTTTCTCTGATAGGTTTGATCGATATCAGCCCAATAGCTACCATGATTCCAAGAGCGACTGTGGCACTCACGAGATGCGGAAAAGTATTGAATAAGGTACCGAGATACTTCAGAACTCCGGAGTTAGCTGCCTCAGCATAACCAAGAGTTAAAAGAACCGCATGTGCACTAAGTAACACAATCGGCCATGGCGCAAGAGATCGGTGCCATTTAATTACACCGACTTGACCTAGGGTTCGCTCTAATAGTGGCATTCTACTCGCCAAAATTACCATTACAAGAGCTAGATAGGTTCCAATGAGACCCGTCACGGAGCCGAGAAAGATCGCGATTCCTCCTTTGCCCCTCAGCTCTGTAAGTGTTCCATCTACCAAAGGTAGGCCAAGTATTACACCAGAACCAACACCTAAAACAACAAGGGCAAGGTAAAACCCAAAGATCGACGGCTTCTCACCCAAAGACGCGACCAATTTACGCCTTTGCGGCCCTTTGCTACCGACAAAGGTAGAAGGGGAAAATACAGCAGAACTCAACTACGCTCCCAGCCCTAATACAACAACAGATCCGAACACAACGCTATTACAGTTCCAAGGTACCGAGTTTTCCTGGGTAAAACCTTGAAAGTTCATGTAGAACAAATTTGATCTGAGACTTCATCTGTATAAGTATCAAATTCGCAACCAAAAGTGCAGGTGGTACCTAAACTATAGCTGATGAAAACATCGTCCCTGATGTCTTCATGTTCTCGTTTCTGTGTTACCTGCAGGTTATGCTACTGGCTAGACACAAGTAATCATTTGTCTGCTCACTGACGAAACGGGACTATCGCTTCTATATCTATGAAGCCATAGAAGTCGATAACTGCACCCGCATATTATTCAGTATAAGCAACTAAACCTACCGAAAACGTAACGTATGTCAAGCGGCTCCCAGTTTGTTCAACTGTGAGCCGCTTGCGAAAAAACTATCTCCGTTCAACTGAAAAGGTAAAACTATGGGTCTGGGCGTTAGTCAGCTGACCGGTATTGAGCAAGTAAGGTCCTTAGACCGTCGAGATCTCCTCCAGATTACGTCTATTGGTCTTGGGCCCCATTATTCCAATTACTAGAGCCACCATGATCATTGCGAAGGAGATAAAGGCGAATACCCCTAATACGCCAAAGGCCTTCAAAAATGCCACAATAGCAAATCCAGTAAATGCAGCACTAAGGCGACTCCAACTGTAAGTAAAGCCAACACCAGTCGCTCGTATGCGAGTTGGATATAGTTCAGCCTGGTAGGAGTGAAACAGAGTGCTAAACCAGTTGTTCAAAAGTGTAATCACAACTCCAACCACAATGATAAGGAAAGGAATACGCATGAACGAGAAGACTAGCCCCGTAGCTCCAATTGCAAGAGAAACTATCACGATCTGGTATTTTCGTTCCCACCTATCAGACAGCCACATACCCAGAATAGGACCAATCGGATTGAAGATAGCGATAACAAAGGTATAAAGTAGCGAGTGCAAGAGCGTAACGCCTTCACTTACAAGTAGCGTCGGCACCCAAGCAGCAAACCCATAAAATCCAACCGTCTGAAAGACGTTGAAGATGATTAACATGATGGTGCGCTGACGATACGGAGCAACCCAAATCTCCCTGAAATCGCTATTTTCATCCTCTGTTACGGAGTGAGCAATTGGTTCAGGCAGTGAACCTGACTCCAGCTTTACTCGTCGCTCAATCTCCTCCATAGCTGAGTTTGCTTTATCGTACTCTCCGCGCTCTTCATACCACCTGGGAGACTCCGGGAGACCTAGACGAATCCACCATACAATCACAGAGCCAAGAGCGCCAACTAACACCACCCAGCGCCAACCGGCCCACAAGAAATGGGTAGGAACGAGTACATAGGCCAGTAGAGCCACCACCGGGACCGCCCAATAAGTAATAAATTGACTAAAGGCGATATAGTGTCCGCGTTGTTTGGCTGGCGTCATCTCAGTTACGTAGGTATCTATGATGACCAACTGGGCACCAACCCCAAAACCTGCGCAAAGCCTGAAGATATCAAGCCAAAGCGCGGATGGCGACACTGCCATAAGGAGCGTAAATGAAGAATAGATAAGCAGTGAGTATACATAACCTTTGCGGCGCCCAATCCGGTCACTCACTCTTCCGAAAATAGCTGTACCAAAGAACATTCCAATAAATCCGGCACCGACAAAGTACACTAAACCTGACAACGCTAAAAACTTGGCGTGTACTAACGCGGCCCCAACAGCTCCTGCCAAAAAGAGTTCATAAAACTCAAAAAAACCTCCCGTGGAGACTCGTGCAACCAGCCGCAAGAAATACCTGCTAGCCGGTAATCGGTTCATCCTGTCTGCAATAGTTATCTGTGGTCGTATTTGGCTTGCCATTTTGATAAATCCCCCTTTTAATGACCAATTCTCTCATCTTTGAATCATCTTCCATCGTTGCAGGTGTGACTTCAGCTCATGAGCCTCCCTTCTCTGGGACAGGAAGACCCTTCGCTATAACTTTGAGTAATGAATGACGCACGGAGACCAGCCTGTCGAGATCCACGCCGGTACCGATGCCCTGAGCTTCGAAAAATGCCACAAGCTTCTCAGTGTCGATGTTTCCCGCCGCCCCAGGAGCGTACGGACACCCGCCAAGGCCACCTAGGGCCGACTCAAAACGTCGTACTCCCAATTCATATGCCATTATGACGTTTGCAAGCGCCCACCCCATTCGGTCATGAAGATGCAGTCCCAATGCTGCGAAAGAATCTGTCGACTCCCGAACCGCTCTAATACACTCCTTGACCATGGCAGGCGTAGCAGTGCCGAGGGTGTCGGCGAAATTCAATGCTTCCACGCCCATCTGCTGGTATGCCTGCGCCATTTCCACCACATCAGCAACCGGAACCCGACC
This sequence comes from Actinomycetes bacterium, assembly GCA_021785255.1. GTDB lineage: Bacteria > Actinomycetota > Acidimicrobiia > Acidimicrobiales > Acidimicrobiaceae > Ferrithrix. Next base: position 13,195 of record JAJYGA010000007.1, on the reverse strand, counting down.
CTCAAAGGGACACTCAAACGCAGTGCTTATCGCTCCATGGACACGCAGTCCTTGTGAGCGCGCGCTTTCTGCGGCCTCAGCTAGTATTACCATAGTTTCACGTCTTGAACGATTAAGGTTGGCTCGGTTATGACTTTCGCTAGCGGAAGCGACCAACATTACAGTCGGAACGCCAGCGGCGATGGCACGCTCGACTCCCTTGACATTAGGTACCAATGCCACCAGATGCTTCGCTAGATGTGCCACAGCAGGAACGAGGCTATCGCCATCGGACAGCATAGGGATCCGCAGTGGATGCATGAATGAAGTCACCTCTACATGCGTGAAACCTGCTGACACCAAACCCTCTACCAAAGCTATCTTGTCCTCCAGCGGCACAAAGCCAGTTGCATCCTGCAGTCCGTCACGTGGAGTTACATCCGTAATTACAACAGCTTCTGCCATTACCTACCTCCCTATATTCCCTATATTTCGTTCGATATCAGATGACCACGGTAGATAACAAGCGCCGGATCCCATCTACAGGATCCTTCCACGAGATTCCCATCGGAATCACCAAAAATCACAGATTCATAGTTCTTTCGCAATACCACAACAGACCTGTTGGGTATCTCAAGTCCGAGATATTCGAGCGGTTTCTCGACGGTTGACTGATAGATCTTGTCCCAGTCAAGACCACCAGAAACAAGTTTCGAGCAGACAAACGGTAGGTCGAAAAGTGGAGATTGGTTTATGGTGTAGCGAGTTACGTCGGTACTTATAATATCTGCTAACAACCCCTCGGCTCTTGCCCTGAGGAAAACTGGCCAAGAAAAATGACTTGAACCGTGGCCGACGTCCAGCAATATCCCGCGATAAACAGCATCCGAGATAGCTGAATCAAGGTGTCCGTCCGCCAAAATAGACCCTCGACGACCATGAAAGATATGGGTAAGCACATCTCCTGGTCGCAGTGCGGCTACAATCGTTGCCAGAGGGAGAAAGGTGCCCGTAAAGTGCACCATGAGCCCAATGCCCAGATTCTCCGCTATACGCACACCATCAGCCAACAGCATCTCATCGTCCAAGTGGTCGTGTTGACCTAGACGAATCTTAATACCAAGAACGTTATTTTTTGAAAGTTGAACTGCCTGGTGTATCTGTTCTTCCATCTCCGATGTCATACCTTGATAACGGGGAGTGATCGGATAGGTCGCCAAACCTGTAGGCAACAGAGAGATCCACCGCTTGAAAGGAATCTCGAATAGCCCGTTCAGCTCAGGGGTATTTTGCCAACCAAAGGTGCCCGCGTCAGCTGCGCCAAAAACACCAAGACGTATTAACTCGCTATCGTTGACTCCCAGACCTCCGCCGCTGTCTTCAAGTGCAAGATGGGCATGAAAGTCAATGAATCCTGGCCAGAGCAGATAACTTGGATCCAAATAAAGCTCTTTGTCCTCCTGGTTTTCGACCTCAACACAAAATGTCTCGCTCCGACACGGTTCTCCGTGAAGATAAGAACACTCTGATTCAATGCGCCACGTTCCCACAGGAAGAAACTACTTTATTGCACCGACGGCACGGAGGTCGTCGATAGTATCTTGTGGGTACTTTAGAACTTCACTCAGCACAACATCAGTGTGTTGTCCAACTTTTCCTCCAGCCCATCGAATCCGTCCAGGAGCGTTAGTCAACTTGGGCACAACATTGAGCATTCCAACTCGATCTCCCTCCGCTGTCGACGCAAATTGGATCATGTCGCGATCTTGAATTTGAGGATCATTCGCGATCTGTTCTGCATCCATCACAGGACCCGCAGGCACTCCCGACTCGGCCAACAGATCGACTAGCGCATGAATCTTGTGCTGCTTGGTCCACTTGGCAATAGCTTCGTCTAACTCATTAACGTGTTTAACGCGCCCTTCGTTAGTCGAAAAACGGATGTCAGATTGCAGGTCTGCGCGACCCATAACCTCCACTAGCTTGTCAAAGGTTCCTGCGGTGTTCGCTCCAATAGCGATCCATTTCTCATCAGCGGTTGGATATATGTTAGATGGAGCCGCACGAAGGAGTTGATTACCAGTACGTTCCTGAACAAGTCCTCCATTTAGATACTCAGGAATCAAACCCTCGGTGACACTCAGCACTGCCTCCGTAAGAGCGACATCGACGAAGTCCCCGTGACGTTTCGGGTCCTGATCACGACGATGAAGTGCTGCCAGAATCCCGACGACCGCTTGCAGCGCCGCTAGCTCGTCGCCAATTGAGATTCCTGTTCGCACAGGAGGGCGATCAGAGAAACCAGTGATGTATCTGATCCCGCCCATCGACTCGGCTATGTTACCAAATCCTGCTCGATCTCTATAAGGTCCCGTTTGTCCGAATCCTGAGATACTCGCGTAGACAATGGAAGGGTTTTCCGCGGAGATTTGCTCGTAACCAAGATGCCATCTTTTCAAGCGTCCGGGGCGTAGGTTTTCGATTAGTACGTCGCTGGACCTAGCCAATTCCCGTGCTATTCCTTGCCCTGTTTCCGTCTTCAGATCTATACTTATCAGTCGCTTGTTGCGCGACTGCGCATACCACCACCATGAATCAGATCCGTCGGCACCGGATCCCCAATGACGCAAGGGGTCCCCTTCTGGAGGTTCAATCTTGATTACGTCCGCACCGAAGTCGGCCAAAATACGACCAACCGAGGGAGCAGCTACCAGTTGTCCGAACTCCAAAACCCTAAGTCCGTCCAGAGCCATTACTTCCTTCACTCATACCTCCTGGTCACCACATAGATAATACTGGACGTATCAGTCATCGATCTGTCTCAGTCTGCGCCTCAAGCAGCATCGCCTCGTGTTTTAGAACCTCGACAGTAGTTGCAATTCGATCTTCGACAAATCGCATTCGTGGACCAGAGAGAGATAGTGCAGCCACTACTTTCTTATCAGATCCAAATACAGGAACACTTACAGAAGCAAGAACGGGGTCACGCTCACCAGTGGTCGCAGTCCATCCACGTCGGCGTATCTCAGTCCAGTCAGGAGATGGTTGAGAGATAGGTACCTTAGACAATAGGTAGGACCTTTCGATCAAGGCTTCACGCTCCTCAGCCTCAAGCCAAGCCAAAAGTATCCGACCTGCAGAACCCACATGAATGGGCACAGAGTCTCCTATGTTGATATTATGACGTACAGCCTCCGTACCGTCTCGTCGTGCAATGCAAATCCGGGTCGCTCCACTAGGAACAAACACGCTAGAAGTCTCGCCAAAAGCTTTCACCAATCGATCCAGTACAGGGCCGCTCGCCACTCGAAGTCCTCCCACGTGTAAAGCCTTTAAAGACCAGCGAATCAGGCGCGGACCTGGCTCGTGCGCCAGGGTTAAAATACCTTGCGAAATCAACGTCTGAACAATTCGGTGAACTGTAGTGCGCGGCATGTTCAAACGAATCCCCAACTCTGCGGATGTCAGAGCCGGTTCGTCAGCCAAGACATCTAATAGCTGCGCCATTTTTGCTAACACAGCGACCTCTGACCCTGCTTCACGTGTCCGTATTGTGGTCTCATCGTTCATATTATGCACTTTTGATAGACTATCGCTTCTTAGGCGGCGTGTCAAGTAATAACGTTATGTTGAATTCATCTAGTGAAACTGGCTGGATGAACCAAAGATGGTGTGACACTTAGCATTGAAACCAGATGTCGAACTAACAGACCTAGAACATCAGTCAAAAAGACAAGCCTTCGGTTCTCCACAGGTTCACGAAGTACGATATACAGTTCATCTTTCTTGAAGGTTACCTCTATTAATACCCGTTAGTACCCGCACAATAGCTGAACCACAACTTGCTCTCTCTTTGAGATATCTCAAGTGATACCGTAAGTCGAATTAACACTTAATCCGGATGATCTCGATCCAAAAAACACCTCTGCCTTAAGGGTCTCAAGATAGTCAACATGACCAAATCAGCTAAAGCTACTACAGCAACAACGAAGACGCAAATGCCACCAAGAATATACTTATCGTGGGACACACGGTCACAGAACATAGAGGGACATCGCACGTGAAACCCATTTCGATGAACTATGGAGACCCAGTGAAGCGTCAAGCAGCCGGAACCGCGTAAGTGGCTTAGGAAGTTCTGCACTTTCTGGATGGAGTGGATGACACGATTAACCTAGCTCAAGATCAAGATCACCAAGCTCGTTCCAAGGTCCTCCACGCATATAACTGCACTCGCTAGGCAGGTGCTGACCGTTTTATATCCGTCAAAATATGAGTACACGCGATGATCAACCGATAAAATTCCCATAAGCGCCATCTATAAGATGAAACCCTCGGTCGTCCATCTCAAACCTCTTAGTGGTTCTTAACTTGAAGCCACCATAACGTTATATTGCTTTTCGTAACGATACCGACGGACTTTATCTGAGCATAATTCAGTGGAGTAGAAGCAACAAAAGTACCCGAATGTTCAAGAGATCCAAGCGGCCACCAACAAATTGTCATTCGCGTCCCGTTATTAAGTTTTATCCAGGCCCCTATCTCAGAAACATTAGGGATTTTGTTAAGACTGAAACGCATCTCGGTACCCCAGCTCTTCGATTGAAATGCCACGCTCGAGTAACCGACACTTTGAGTATCTCTAGTCAACTTCGCATCCACAACCCCAAAATCAGAGTAAACACTACCGCAGATGAAACCAAGAACAAGAGCAGCAACTCCGACCAAGGGAACCAGGACTTTAAAAATATTTGGCGCCTTCTTGCCAACATGCATAGAGCTTTCGCAACGATCACTAGCACCAGAGATACCAAGAGCCCTGCTTTGGTCACGATCGACCGAACTGTCTTCCAGGAAGGAGATAATTTCAGAAAAGGACTCAATATCACAACTGCAGACATCGCAATCTTCAATATGCTGGCGAACTCTCTGGCACTCTTCTCCTTGAATCTCCCCCAAGATGTATGGAGCTAATTCGAAGCTAAATTCACATGGTTTATTCATGCTCATTGGACTCCTCCTTCCCTGTAAGCCTTAAGCGAAGATCCTTGAGCGCATAGAACAGTCTTGACTTTACAGTACCTACAGGAATCCTTAATATCTCAGCGGCCTCCTGAGTGTTATATCCCTCTATCACGCAGCACTGGAGCACGTTTCGATGGTCCTGAGAAAGCAGACTCAACAACTCCTCCAAGTTCTCCCGACTCTCGTAACCAGAGATAACTTCCTCTGTCGAAAAAACTCCAAGCACCCCAGCTCTGGAGATCACAGACGTCAACTTTACGCTTTTACGATACTGATCAATAATCAAGTTTCTAGCAACAGTAAACAGCCATGCCTTTGGATTTTCATGACTTTGTAGTATCTCTCTAGCGTTCCAGGCTTTTGCGAAGGTTTCCTGTGTTATCTCTTCAGAAAGATAGACGCTTCCGGTGCGTTTCAGGACATAACTTTGAACACTTGCCCGATGTGATCGCTCCAACTCATTGAAGGATTCAACCTCGTCGCTCATAACTAATAACATACGTGACGTCGTTAATAGGTGTATCCGAACCTTTCACTTCTCAACTTCTCAACTTCTCAACTTCTCAACTTCTCAACTTCTCAACTTCTCAACTTCGAAATAGTTCATTATCCGCTTTTAACCGTCCCAGCAACTTGGATTAAGCACAAAACCATGTTCGAGATCAAGATAGATGTTGAGAAAGAAACCTTGGTCCTACAAGGAATCCTCTACCGAAGATCAAAAGATGTTTAGTCTACACTCCTGATCACCGTCAACTTTTGGAGGAGATGTATTCTAATTCTTCAAAGGGCTGTTTGAAGAAGATCTGGAGTTTTTACGTAGCCAAGGCCTGTCTCATCAATATCAATCTTCGCAATTCACAGAAAACACCCTGTTCACGTTGACCTCACAGGAGTTGGCTGCCGCTACTCGAAAAACCTTTCTGAAAGCACTCACGTTCTCGACAAAAAAAGCTTGCATCTGTGTGCACAGGCTTGATGACGATTAGAGGGACATAGATGGCACCATATCGAAAAGGTTGCCTGCAGTTTACGACCACCAAAGCGGACCTTAGCCGATTACCTTACCACCCCAGCAACACTGCTGCGTGATATAACGCCGGAAGACGAAAACGGTAGTCGTTGCCGTCTGGGGAACCATCTGGGGGCACAAAGTATGGCTTCTTACGGAACTTGGTCGAAGGTTTGCACACGCCCGTTCCGTCAAACTTAACTCTTCCATCCAAAAATACCCAAACATGACCGGGGTTCGACGATGACTCACGGGGGAACGTCCACGCAGGCTCGGGCTCCCCATAACGCGCCCGTACTTGTCCCGTGAAAGATCGAGATTCCGTAAACCACCTTGTCCTATCATTAGGTGTCACCCCTTCCTTTTTTGCCTCATCCCGAAACCAATCAGCGATTGCGTGGGTATTCCATGGAAGTACCCCGTAGAATGTGCTAATCCCAGCAAGCTCAGGACACACCCTCTCTAATATCCTGTCGTCAAAATGCGTTGAGGGGTCACCCTCAATTTCATGTGAAGATCCACATGCTCTAAGGGCTACTGCAGCGCGTGAGATTTCGTGCACATGGACGTCCATGGTCTTTTTGATCCTTGAAATTCGTTCGTCGAATTCCATACTCTTAGACTCTGCTTTTTGGACATTTCTTTTCGACAAACACATCCTGCAGAGATCGACATACCCTCGTCCCCAATTATCCAAACCTCGATGGGTCACACAAAAAGCATCTCCGCAGTCTCCACATCGTCCGATCGCAATAACTCCACACTCGTCTACCTCACATACCCGTGCAGAATGCCTATCGACCTTCGGAATCCCCTTGAACACCGTGTCGCAGAGACCGCAAACGTAGGACCCGGGTTTGAACTCAAAGACCTGATCCGAGCCGCACTGCTGGCACTTGACTTCCTCGAAAGACATTTTCCTCCTCAAATTTTTCCTTTGGGTGGCACGATCATCCAGGATGAAACGCTCCGGGTTTCGAAACTTTTGAATCATTCGGCGAGCGCCTCGTCGACTGTTCGTTCCCAACTTTAGCAGTTGGAAGCAGATAGAATATAACAACACCCGACAAAAAACCGCGGGACAAAACTTCCAGTGAGTACTAGCAACAAATGCCCAGCAGCTGAGATAGTTACAGCATTCACAGAACTCTCTATGCCTCGCCGAAGCGTACTTGTGCTGAAGATTTTTTGGAGAGTAAACGGTGCCGACGTGCTGAACGCCAGAACGACTAAAGCAGTTCTTCAGACTCGCTTTCACGGCCACTTGAGACTGTCGAACTAAAGTCCGCGCCTATGATCAGGACATGATGATGGACTATGAACTGAGAGTTTCATTCGCCTCATGCTGTGCAAAGGTGGCGCCGCGTCACTTTGGCAGCCGCTCCGAGCCATCTGGTACCTGATGGAAAGGTGGCAAATCGGCTGCCTATAAGAGTCCCGCCAGCCGACACCGTGCCGTCGCGCTCAAGAGTCTCAACATTGGGATCCTCGATCCAAAAAGAATTCCCAAGTATCCAGATAGTGCCCTACGGCTCGGAGGCCGGTTATCTGTCTACCAAGTGATATTCGAAATCTCACTACCACTGATCACCAGGGAAGCCGTATCAGTATTTTCTTTGAAACCTGACGCGGAGGCAGGAGTCACATTGCATGTACCGCGTGACGACACGTGGTCTCCCGTCGCATGTAACCCAAACGCCGCAGTAGCCCCTCATCAGTGTATTTAGTCTTCACTTGACTTGGGAATCCGGCTCTGCGCTGGTTGAGCGATCCGAGGCATCGCCAGCGTTACTACGGCTTCTATGAGCGACAATCGCCCAACAACATTGCCTGCCGACTGGGACTGCCCTCACTGGTACGCGACACGACTTCTTGGATATGCTCGGGAACGAACCTGGACGATAGCGTCGATGGGAACACAACAGAGGTCTTGGAGTCCAGTGTTATCATGTTCCAATCAAACAACCAGCGCTGAATTGATTGAATAACCCCAGGTTTCAATGGACTCCGAAACCTAAGAAGGGAGTGCATCAGGCGGTAGTGAAGTTACGGCGTGGGAAAGTCGCTCGGGTAATCTTCGCTGATGACCTTGGCTTCAAGGAGAGTAAATAGATGCGCAGTCGTTCTCAGCTAGCTAGCCTCGATACAAGGCCAAGTCCTCCAAATATGAAACGCATTGGAGCAGAACGTCCCTCCATCTTATGATACACTTCGATACTCTCGGTAGCCTCAACGTCCGCACCGGCTGTCCAACGAGATGGTAGTCTCGGATTGTGCAATCGACGGATCCCGAACGCGGAACTGAGAATCTCTTGAGTGGCGGAAACATGAACAGGGTCACTCGCGATGGAGATACCGTATTGCGTGATGCCGGGCCATGGACTCCCACGGTCCATCGTTATCTCCGGTATCTGCAGTTGGCAGGGATCGACTGGGTGCCGTATCCCATTGGAGTTAATGTTGGCACAAATGGCGGAGTCGATCGCGAACGGCTATCGTATCTCCACGGCGTCGTTCCTGAATATCCACTACCGGACTGGGTATGGACCGACGATACCATCTGCCAGGGTGCCAAGCGGCTGCGTCGGCTCCACGACGCGAGCGTCGGTTTCGGCTGTGATGGGGCCGTCTGGCAGTCGCCGACGAAGATCCCCGCTGAAGTCGTCTGCCACAACGACTTCGCACCCCACAACCTGGTCTTCTCTGACGGTAAAATCGTCGGCGCCATCGACTTTGACTTCTGCTCGCCAGGCCCAAGGATCTGGGACATCGCCTACTTTGCTACACGGAGCGTTCCCCTGGGAGCCGAGTCGTCCGCGAATGCTCCAGGCATGGACCAAGCGCGACGTCGGGTACGACTACTCCTGCAGGCCTACGGTGAAGACCAGAACATCACTTGGGATGACGTGGTCCGGGTCGCTATCATCCGCCTCCACGACCTTGCGGACTTCTCCCGCCGTAAAGCCGAAGAGCTTAACAAGCCACAACTCCTCGACGACGCAAAGGCCTACGACCGCGATGGCTCCTATCTGGCTACCCTAGATCGGTGACTCATCCTGGCGCCACATCACCTCATTGAAGATAAACCAAACCGGTACGGCTTGAAAACCCAGAACAACACTAGCGCCGTGCCGATACAACGTCGTCACGGCGTCCGATTACTGAGCTAGCCATGAACCAAATGAACAACTATTGGTGTTCAAACACATGTACTCCACAGCTCCAGAAAACGGCTCTCAACGGAGCACCGGCGTGGGCGTTCCGGCCTATTCCTGTAGGGCGACTCTTTCATTGAACACGCCTTAGTTACTTACGCCATTAGGGATGATGATGGTTTTTTTATAGGAGATGGTTGCATTGTCGCTAGGCGTTCTGGGAAACTAGGGAGTTCTTAAAAGATAGGACCCTCTTGCCAATCCATCCCAGGTGAATCAAGAGGGTCCCCAAAGATGCCAGAGGCACCATGACACTTATTGTATCAAGTAACGAACGTGTTGTAGAAGATGAATTAATTCAAGGCAAGCTTTCTTGTCCAAGTTGCAAGGGTGTACTTAGTCCTTGGGGATCAGCAAGAACGAGAACAGTCCGAATGGTCAGTGGTGTATCAACCGTTCGTCCCAGACGTGCACGGTGTGCTAAGTGTTCCAAGACTCACGTACTTCTGCCTGATAGATTGCTACTTCGCCGAGTTGATGAAGTAGACGTAATTGGATCTGCACTACTTAGAAGTTCTTTAGGAGATGGATACAACAAAATAGCTACTGCAATCTCTCGACCCGTTAGCACCGTTAGAAGTTGGATAAGACGATTTCGAGCTAAAGCAGAGATGATCCGTCAACACTTCACTATCTGGGCGATAGCACTAGATCCCTCTTTAGGTGAGATCAAAGGAAGCGGGTCTCTATTCAAAGACGCACTTGATGCCCTTGGAGTTGCTGCTCGATCTGCAACTCTGCGCTTTGGTGTAAGGCCACCTTTCTCACTGGCATCTCATATGACAGAAGGAAGGCTGCTCTACAACACCAACTCACCCTACACATCTCCAAATCCGTGAGTAAGAATCTCTCCCAGGGTCAAATGACTTAAAATACGGCCAAAATAGGGCTTGGATGCAAGGAGATAAATTGGAAAGCGATGTAAATGGGAGAAGTACTAACAGAGGTGAAGATATTGCTCTATTTCGCTATGGCCTTATTCGCCAGGCGGCAGATGTTGAACTCACAAAAGCTAAGAGAGGCCGACTTGTCCGTGAGTTGGCATCTACCTCACATATAGGACCAGACGGAACTCCAGTAGCTGTATCTAGGCCAACAGTTGACCGTTGGATTAGAACTTATAGGAAGGGAGGATTTAAAGCTCTTCATCCCTCTCCCAGGAAACTAGCTCCCCGTACACCGGAGAAAGTACTATCTTTAGCTTGTGATCTAAGGAAGGAAGATCCCTATAGGACCGCAGCTCATATCGCTAAGATAATTGAAACTACAGATGGGTGGGCACCAAGTCCCAGAACCTTGCAGCGTCACTTCAAATCTTTAGGTCTAAGTAGATACAAGCTCACTTCTCAAAGTGTTGCATTTGGGAGATTTGAGGCAGATTATCCCAATGAGCTATGGGTGGGCGACGCCTTACATGGGCCAGTAATTGGAGATAAGAAAGCAATTCTATTTTGTTTTGTTGATGATCACTCTCGCTTGGTTGTAGCTCACCACTGGACATACATTGAAGATACTCTATCTGCTCAGGGAGCACTGAGGCGGGGAGTACTATCTCGGGGACTGCCAAAGACTGTCTATCTAGATAACGGAAGCCCATTCGTCTCTCGTCAGCTGATTAGATCCCTTGCGATACTTGGAGTCCGACTTGTCCACTCAAAACCAGGTCGTCCTCAAGGTCGAGGCAAGATAGAGAGATTCTTTAGAACCGTTAGAGATCAATTCCTAGTTGAGGTACCCCATAGCAGTATCTCCTCAATTGAAGTGCTTCAAAGCCGCTTCCAGGGATGGGTGGAACAGGTCTATCATAAAGAGATTCACTCCGAGACATCTCAGAGTCCACTTGAAAGGTTTGCAACTACTCCTCAAATTCCAGACCTGAAACTTGTACGAGAGGCATTTTTGTTCTCCGAGACGAGAACGGTGACAAAAACCTCAACTATCTCTCTCTATGACAATACATATGAGGTAGATGAGGCACTTATTGGGAGGAAGATAGAACTGGTCTTTGACCCATTTGATCTCTCTGAGATAGATGTCAGGTACCAAGAGAGAAACTTTGGCCTAGCTGTTCCGTTCAAAGTCACTCGTCACTCTCATCCAAAAGCCTCTAAGCATGAACCAAAAGAGGTGGTATCAACGGGAATCGACTACTTGAAGATACTGGAGGATAAACACCAACGTGACCTAGGGACATCAATTGGCTATCGAGACCTGGTAACTGACGATCAAGTTGAAAAGGAGGAGTCATGAGCATCAACTTGATCCGTTCCCACTACGGATTCACAAAGATGCCATTTGGCAAAGAGCTATCCCCAGCTTCTCTCTTTGGATCCACGTCACATCTAGAAGCAGTTGCTCGAATTGGTTTCTTGGTTGAGGAACTTGCAATTGGAGTAGTAACGGGAGAAGTTGGATCTGGCAAAACAGTTGCTGTGAGAAAAGCAGTGTCGCAACTGGAGCCATCTACTCATAGCGTTATCTATGTCTCCAATCCGGCACTTGGTTCAAAGGGAATCTACAGCGCTATCGTCACTCACCTAGGAGAACAGCCTTGTTTCTACAAGGGACCACTTGTCTCTCAAGTAACTGCACTTCTTGGCAAGGAGGTATTAGAAAAAAGACGCAAGGTGGTTATAGTTTGTGACGAGGCTCATCTACTCAGTGGTCCTGAATTAGAGGAGCTTAGATTCCTGACCAACTCCGAGATGGACTCATCTAGCTCCTTTGCGTTAATTCTTGTCGGTCAGCCAAGTCTGAGACAACGACTCAAACTTGGGACAAACAGTGCTTTGGATCAGAGAGTTTCACTTAGGTACGCACTTACGTCGATGACCAAGTCCGAGACCCATGAGTACGTCTCTCATCACGTAAAGTTAGCGGGAAGGACAGATGCATTATTTTCCGATGATGCAATTTCTTTAATTCACCAAGTATCTCGTGGTCTGCCCAGATCTATAAACAACTACGCCAGACAAGCACTTGTAGCCGCCTATGCAAACAAAAGTGCAATAGTAGATGAGAAGTCAGTACGCCACGCAGTAGCTGAAGCCGATTCAGAGTGAAGAAACCAACGACAGTACGAGGACCACCAACCAACAAACTCCCTACTTCAGCGACAATGTGACTACCAGAGGTCATCACTCACTATGGCGTCTTGGTGATCAGATTGCGTGGCGGGCAACATCCAAATACGCTCGTGCGCTAGCGACTCGGCTTCGAGAAGTTGCGCGAGACTTTGGGCTGATCGTGGTTGGTTGGTCGGGGCAGTGAGATACCGCCCTCCGGGAGTTATTCCAGGCTCATCCGGCTCGCAACTATCCCATGTACTGGGTTGCACACCAAGGACAGGTCAGCGACGAAGCCCAACGGTTGATCGATAATCGAGGGGCATGCCGGATCGACTCCAGTGGAGCGGACGAATTTTTCACCCAGGTTGTCTCCCGACTTGATCGACTTGATCAACTTTCACGAACGCGTAGATCAACGCGGAGAGCTTTGCGCTACGACGGCAGGTGCAGCCCGAATCAGATAAACGCAATGACGAGTATGCCATCACGAGACATCTGGATTAGAACTGCCGTCGAACTTGGACCGACGAGCCTTGAGGAAACAGGATACATCGATCCTGGTGAACGCGAAGCGATCTTGGTTGCTCTTCATGGAGCGGAGATCACCAAAGACTTGATGAACCTTTCGATGATGGGGACAGTAATTACCTCGTTTCCCGCGGAAAGCTGGACCTCTTCCCTAGGTGACTGGTGTTAATCAGGCATCTAGGGTGCAACCAGACGTAGCAGCGGTTGCCTTTCTCAGTTTTGACTCTCTTGAAGGTTGCTGGCTCAGAAAAACTGGGTAAATGTGTTCACTTTGTAGGAACTGATGGACTCTTTGGGTACCACTTGGTATCCAAAGGACCTCTATCTTCCTATTACGTTGCTACCTCCCATCCTCCATGAGGGATCGA
>JAJYGA010000031.1 GCA_021785255.1 Actinomycetes bacterium | reverse complement strand
TGATCTTCTGTGTGCGGTATCTAACCCATAAGTTACGTTGTTCGAGCGCTAAGTTCCAGACGTAGCGAGCATCTGAGCAGTGGCGCACGAGAACGGATAGCTCCTGTTCTCGTGGATAGAGGCGCTCGCGAATGCTCATAGTGCTATTTTGCCTCGACGGTGTTACAGAGGTCGCTCGACCCCGCCCTTACAGACGGGGCTTGCGCTCCCATTTGATCAAAGATAATCCGTCCCTGGGACGGAAAACAAACGCTGAATTAAACTTCGTGTCTTTAACGGATAAGTGGAAAGTTCAAATACAACGCACTTCTCCGTCACCTCGAGATGCTACCGTCCAAGTTCAAAGAAACAATTCGGCATCCGTAATGCTTTCTTAGAATCAATGGATCTCCATTTTCCCCTGAGAGAGAACTCATGCACTTAGCGGGTCAACAAAGCTAGTCATCTTGAGAATCGGTCTTCTTGGATTTAATTGTCCCACGAGACGAATCCAATCCATCTAACGAACTTTGGCTCTAACCTTTACCGCTTACGAATGGAGCAAAATATGCTACCCACGGTGCTGTCAGCTGACCGAACTTGGTCGCAAGTCCTATACCGATGCCCACAGTGACAACGACGATGATAAAGCGATACCAACTGTCTGCAGACATCAACGAGTCGCCTACGCTCAGATTTCTAAAGTCTTTCCAACTAACCGTTGACGCTCTACGAAGATAACTCGCGACGTGGATGGCGGTAAAGACAAACCAAGCAATAAATGCAGCTCTATGCACAAGTATCCAAAGATTTACACTTGAGGAGTGCGGTCCAACAATCATCAACGCTACTCCAGAAACCATAAGACCAACCGTTGAGACCACCAAAAGAGGACCGACGACTCTCAGTGGCATCCATGGTGGTCCTGCTTTTTCAAAATCAAGCGACCGGGCGTAATAAAGAGCAAACCTGTAGCTAGTTACAACGATCTTTGCAGTCATTACAGGAATTAAGATCACGCCTATCACTACATGCCACGTAAGCAGTTCGCCAACAAAAGGAACAGATATTCCCTCAACAGCCAGTAAAAAGAAAAGTACGACCCCAAGAAGCGACGTGAGTCGGGCTACGAAGCGAACTCTCCTACTGTGATCTGGCTTGTCTCCTTCGATATCTGTTGCAAGAACATTTTCAATTACACTTTCTGAAGTGATTTTGTCTTGTTGTCTAATTACCATCATGCTCCACTGCTAAGAATTGACAAGGTCAGTCAAGTCTAAGTACTTTAAAGGAAATATCATCCTACCTGAACAAATCGTCAGAACTTCTCCTTCACACCAGTCCTTCATCATCTCTGAAGGTACAAGAAAAGTGACAATACAGAGCGGCCTGAGTCATTCAACCGCCGGAAACCGGCGGAAGGATCGCTATCTTGTCCCCAGACTTCAACACTTGGCCGTCTTGTCCTGGATCTTCATTAACCCACAACCTCGAAGTAAGCAAGAGAGCTTTCATCTCCGATCCAAATGATACACACAACTCATCGATAAGACCGTCAAGATCAGAGGCTTCACTCAAATACTTCGATCGGCCCGCAATCTCTCGCGCTCTTGCAAAAAACAGCACCTCAACACTCACGTTTGGGGACTCCTTACACTATCTCCACGATGAAGATAGACATCCACGGCAGCAATAAGTTTTAGAGCATCACGCTCAAGTGTCTCAAAGTTCACCAAGATTTGATCAGTCTCCTCGTTTGGGAGAGATGCGCAAACATTACTATTCGCATCTGTATTGTTAGCATCCATCGTTCCAAAAGTCTAGCGACATATCATGGATTACCCGAAGTTGAAGTTCTTACGTCGAACTGCAAAGTTTTGCGACTAGATTATTTTCCTTGACCTCATCAAAACGGGCCGCTAGCTCATCCGGTAGAGCAGGGGACTTTTAATCCCAAGGTGCAGGGTTCGAGACCCTGGCGGCCCACTAGGTCAGAGCCTATACGGCTTTTCTCATGAGACTAAAGCCCAACAACCGTGCTTGATACTGTCTTTTTCTGTCAACGGTTGATTCACAGTTGGAACTATTACCCTCATTGAAGACCGCTATTAAGGTACCAGATGAGCCATTTGCCGTTTCTGTCTATAGCCAGTTCGGTGGTTGTGATGCCTGGATCGCAAGCGCTCACAGCGGTAGTCGGGCCGCAAAATACGATCTTCCAGCTTGCGCCACTTACCGCCGATCCGCAGGCCGAGCTAACGGAGTTTGCAAGTGGATGGTCAGCAGTGAGTGGCCCTGTGGAGACATCAGCCAAGGTTAACGATCCGATGAGCCTACTGCCAAAGTTCTGTCCAAACAGCTGTGCGAATCCGTTTCTTGGTATGTCGAGCAATGTTCGATCAAAGTGGCGTACGAAGCTGGAGTTCTTAGCCATTAGCTCAGCGTTGATAGCGTTCTCCAGCACAGCCGCCTCATTAGGTGTCAGAGTCGCAGATCTATCGACCTTCAAAGTAGAAGGGCACCCGGCACCCGAATTTACTCCACCCGTCGTGGCGGGCATGGGACTTGGGTAGGTCTCATTCACAGGAAGACGAGCTATCGCGGCCGCGATAGCCTGCTCGTTGGCGGACAGCCTCGTGCCAGGAGCGTGCGCCCTCGTGGTTGTAATCGCCTTGCGCGTAGTGCCTGATCTGCTCACTGTATGGCCACAAGCAGTGAGCGTCACGGTCGAGAGGACCAGCACTAACTTTGGATACCTCTTAAGTCGAGCGCGCCCATGAGGTTCTGAACCATAGCTGCTCATAACGCACACCCACAGCTAGTACAAGAGCACAACGTGACAACCAAACAGTACGCGCAGCCATAGGAACCAATGAGCCGCGCTCGAGTCAGCACAGTCATGTCAGTAACCCGCGGAGCAGATCCGTCCCACATGGGTCCTTACCCTCTGTGTAACCACAGATCCGAGTGCTACAGGAACAATCACTTCCAGGGCGCGCATGGCCCACATCGACTGCCTCAAACTGAACCATTGTATGTGATTGGCTGTGTCTCAAATATTGTGCAATCTCCATTAGGTGAATGAAAATCTAGTGGCGGTCATGGCATCTCGGAAGTACTAAAGAAAAACACCCAGTTACAAAGGAGTTGAGTCCCATGACCACCACTGCTAATACTAACATACCTACAAAGATTCACAAGCCGGGCCCAGTTTCACACCTCCAGCCGAGATCAAGGGATGGGGTTCAGTCTGAGCACAGGCGTTCAAAAGGCCATCAACCAATGCTGAACGACTACGTCTGCGGTTAAAGCGGTAGACAAACTCGTCCAAGTAGAGCTGTTTGTATTCTTCTCTTGCGTGATTGGTGCCATCAGTGAACATCTTGGAATTGCTGATCAGTGTGTTGACCAACTGAAGACGTCGTGTGCACTTTCGTCGCCCGCAAGCGCTCACAGCGTGGGTTATATACATCTCCTTCGCACACCCGCCATAAGTAGTGGGATTGTCATCGGTTTCTGGCGTGATCTTGGGATCTACTCCTCTTTCCAGGACAGCAAGAACCGTCTCGCTAGCCGTATCACAGATGACTTCCATGAAGCAATGTTGAGGAGCACAGTTCGTGAGAGAGACGCTAATTATCACGGTAGCTTGGTCCGTTCCTCTACCTTGTTTCCTCGTGCCGTGACTTGTCCCACAAAGGTAGAACTCATCTACTCGAACTGTTCCATCAAGGGAGTACTTGGAGTTTCACCCCGACATTGCTTTGCTGAGTTTCCTCAACATCAACTGGGTATGAACCCAATCGACGCCTTGGTTCCACAGTAGTGCTGATACGTGGCATGAGTCGTGAGCCAAGCGATAGTTGGCACCGGATGGGATAATAGCGGTTCTACAGGATGTTACGCTTATGATCTGTTCCGACTTACCCACACTGCTACCTTAGTATTAGCCTCTGCGTCATTATAAGAGATATCCTCACCTGTCATTTTTACGCCTTGCAACATTGTTGCTCTGGTTGCTTGGCCCCTCTCTTGGGGAAGGTCACTGAGCTCAATTTCGATCAAACTTGCATCTCTCAACCCCGGTGATGCTGAACTATGACCAGCTCAAGACACATAAGCGCGCCGAAGAACGTGCGTAGTTTTCTAGGAAAGCTCCCTGTTTGGCCAAACCGATATCAGTACTCAGCGACGACAATATCGACATGTAGAGACCTCTAGAAAAATTGCAACAAACAGTTCACATAGAAAACGACAACCTGTATATTAACGATCCTACAGGTGACCAATGCCTAACAAGTTCGCTATGCCTTATAATCGATGGGCAAGAAATAGCGCTCGTCGTTGTGAAGCTTCCAGTAGGCATCACGCAATAGGCTTGTAACGGGACCCGGTCTTCCGACTCCAACAGTCTTCCCGTCCAAGGTAGAAACTGGCATCACTCCACCTGCGGTACTGGTCAGGAAAATCTCGTCCGCGGCGTTTAACATGTCGACATCTAACTCGCCAACGATCATCTCTATACCATGAA